>JAZRKE010000033.1:0-34374 GCA_045646145.1 Acutalibacteraceae bacterium
GGTAACCCGAAGATAGCGATGCATAACTATAAATATCCACTCGGCCACTTTATAACAGCTAAATATTGGCACTGCGTTAACCCCGACGGACTGCATCTGTCTATTTCCGATACAGGCTGGGCAAAGGCAGCATGGGGTAAGATTTACGGTCAGTGGCTGTGCGAAGCGCCCATTTTCGCCTACGACTTTGACCGATTTGATGCAAATGATATTATGCCGATGTTCGAAAAGTACGGCATTACCACCTTCTGCGCACCGCCCACAATGCTAAGACTTATGATTAAACAGGATTTATCCCGTTTTAACCTATCAAGCATTGAGCATATGACAACGGCGGGTGAGGCTCTTAACCCCGAAGTATTCCGTCAGTTCGAAAAGGCTACGGGACTTCAGATTATGGAGGGCTTTGGGCAAACTGAAACCACCGTAGCACTTGCAAACCTTGCGGGAACTAAAACCAAAATCGGCTCAATGGGTAAACCCGTACCGCTTTATAACATAAAGTTAGTTGATTCCGACGATAACGAGGTTCCTGTTGGTGAGGTAGGCGAGATAGTTATTGATATATCGAAGGGTAACCCCTGCGGATTATCCATCGGCTACTTTGAGGACGAAGAGAAAACACGAGAGGTTCGTCATGACGGGCTTTATCACACAGGGGATACCGCTTGGCGCGATGAGGACGGATATTTCTGGTATGTAGGCAGAGTGGACGACGTTATTAAGTCCTCAGGCTACCGTATAGGACCGTTCGAAATTGAAAACGTTATTATGGAATTACCCTATGTTCTCGAATGCGGAGTATCGGCTATGCCCGATGAAGTCAGGGGACAGGTAGTAAAGGCAAGTATAGTACTCACAAACGGCACTGAGCCTACAGAGGAACTGAAAAAAGAAATTCAGCAGTATGTAAAGGAGCGCACTGCACCTTACAAATATCCGCGTGTTGTAGTATTCCGTGAAGACCTGCCAAAAACTGCAAGTGGTAAAATTCAGAGAAATAAATTATAATATTATATAAATCTTAGGAGGGTGTAATTATGAAATACGAAATTTCAGTAACCAAAACAACTTGCCCTAAGGCTAAACCTCAGGACGAAAGCAAACTCGGCTTTGGTAAAATCTTTACCGATCATATGTTTTTTATGGACTATAGTGAGGATAAAGGCTGGTATAATGGCAGAATAGTACCCTTTGGTCCTATTCCAACCAATCCCGCCTCGACCGTATTCCACTATGGTGCCGAGATTTTTGAGGGTATGAAGGCTTATCGCGCCGAGAATGGCAAAATTCAGCTTTTCAGACCTATGGAAAATATTAAGCGCCTTAATAATTCGGCAGAGCGCCTTTGTCTGCCTCAGCTTGACGAAGAGGGCTGCCTTGACATTTTAAAGACTATTGTTGAACTAGAAAAGGACTGGGTACCGCACTCAGAGGGAACTTCGCTTTACATTCGCCCGTTCCTTTACGGTAACGACCCACACCTAGGCGTTCACGCCGTTAAAAATGCGGTTTTTGCGGTTATCTGTTCACCCGTTGGCGCATATTATGCCGAGGGTATTAACCCCGTAAAAATTGCTATTGAGTCGGAGGATGTTCGTGCCGTTCGCGGTGGTACGGGGTATGCTAAGTGCGGCGGTAACTATGCGGCATCCCTCCGCGCCGGTCAACGTGCCGAGGAAAAGGGTTATACACAGGTTCTCTGGCTTGACGGTGTTCACAGAAAGTATATCGAAGAAGTGGGCGCTATGAATGTAATGTTCAAAATCGGTGGTAAGATTATTACCCCCGCACTCACAGGCTCGGTACTTCCCGGAATTACAAGAAAGTCTTGCGTAGAACTTCTCAAAGGTTGGGGATATACCGTTGAGGAACGTGCATTCTCTGTTGATGAACTCTTTGAGGCGGCTGAAAACGGCACACTTGAGGAGGCTTGGGGAACGGGCACAGCTGCTGTAGTGTCCCCGATAGGCCATCTTTTCTATAACGATAAGGAGTATACCGTAGCCGATAATAAAATTGGAACTCTTACCCAGAAACTTTATGATGAACTTACCGGTATTCAGCGGGGCAAGGTAGCCGACACTTACGGCTGGACCGATGAAGTTTGCAATGGCTAAGAGAATTACGCTTTTTGCAGGTCATTATGGCTCGGGAAAGACTAATATTGCGGTAAATTACGCTTTAAAACTCAAAAAAGATGGTAAAAAGGTAAAAATTGCCGACCTTGATATAGTAAACCCATATTTTAGAACTAAGGATAGCGCGGCAGAGTTGAAAGCGGCAGAAATTGAACTGATATCTCCCGCTTTTGCTAACACTAATGTGGATTTACCGGCGCTTCCAGCTTCAGTTTACAGCCTAATGCAACAAAAAGACAGTTTTGCGGTACTCGATATCGGTGGAGATGATAGAGGTGCTTATGCGTTAGGGCGATATCGTGATTACATATTGGAAGAAAATGATTACGAAATGATTTTCGTGGCGAATTTTTATAGACCCCTAACCCCTACACCCGAGGATGCATTAGAGGTTATCAGGGAGATAGAGGCGGCGTGTAAAATACCGTTTACGGCTATTGTCAACAATTCAAATCTCGGTAATGATACTACAACGGAGGATATTGAAAAAACCGATATTCTCGCGAGGAAACTTTCCGAAATTTCATCTTTACCGCTTATCTTCACTACGGCGGATGAAAATATTGCCGATAAAGTACAACTTGATAATGTATTACCGCTAAAATTACAAATCAAATATTTTGATATAAAGGAGAACTAAAATGGCTAAAGTAACCTTTAAAGAGGATTTATGCAAGGGCTGCGGTCTTTGTGTAGATGCCTGCCCAAAAAAGATTATAGCAATCGCAAAAGACAAAATTAATGCTAAGGGACATTCTCCCGCTGAAATTATTAATCAGGATGCCTGTATTGCCTGTGCTTTCTGCGCTACAATGTGTCCTGACTGTGTAATTACGGTTGAAAGGTAGGGATAAAAATGGCAGAAAAAGTTTTAATGAAGGGTAATGAGGCTATTGCCGAGGCCGCTATTAAGGCAGGCTGTATGCACTATTTCGGCTATCCGATTACACCCCAAACCGAAATTGCAGCCTATATGGCTAAAAGAATGCCAAAAATCGGCGGTGTTTTCCTACAGGCCGAGAGTGAGGTTGCTGCAATTAATATGGTTTACGGTGTTGCTGCCGCAGGCTACCGCGTTATGACCTCGAGTTCGAGCCCTGGTGTTTCCTTAAAACAGGAGGGTATTTCATATATTGCAGGTGCCGACCTTCCCGCGCTTATCGTTAATGTTCAGCGTGGCGGTCCTGGACTTGGCGGTATTCAGCCCTCACAGTCGGACTATTTTCAGGCGGTTAAGGGCGGCGGACACGGCGACTATCACTTGATTGTTGTTGCACCCGCATCGGTTCAGGAAATGGCTGACCTTACTGTTAAGGCATTTGATTTATCAGAAAAATACCGAGTTCCCGCAATGCTGCTCGCTGACGGCACTATGGGTCAGATGATGGAGCCCGTAGAATTACCCGAGGTAGAGCCTAAGGATTACGATAAATCATGGGCTGTAAGAGGTACTAAAGGGGAAAGAGAGCACAATATTGTGAATTCCCTTTACTTAAAGCCCGAAATTCTCGAGAAGACCAACTTTGAACGCTATGAGCGTTACAAGGAAATTGAAGAAAACGAATGTATGTATGAAGAGTTTATGATGGAGGATGCAGATTACTGCGTTGTTGCCTTCGGTATTGCCGCACGTGTTGCAAAGAATGCTATCGTTGCCGCAAGAGCTAAGGGCATAAAGGTGGGTCTTATCCGTCCGATAACTCTCTGGCCGTTCCCCAAGAAGGTTTTAGCCGAGGCTGCAAAACAGGTTAAAGGTTTCATATCGGTTGAGCTTTCTATGGGACAAATGATAGAGGATGTAAAACTCGCAATCAACTGTGAAAAACCTGTGAAGCTTTGCAACCGAACAGGCGGTATGATAGTATCGCCAGAAGAGGTACTTGAAGCTATAGAGAATTTAAGTAAGGAGGCAAAATAATGGTAGTATTTGAAAAACCCAAGGCATTAACCGACGTTCCACTTCATTATTGCCCTGGCTGTACACACGGTATAATTCACCGTCTGGTAGCCGAGGCTATTGATGAACTCGGTATTGAGGGTAAAACCGTCGGTGTGGCCCCTGTTGGCTGTGCGGTTATGGCGTATGATTATTTTGCCTGTGATATGGTTGAGGCAGCCCACGGACGCGCGCCTGCAGTAGCAACAGGACTCAAACGCTGTATGCCCGAAAATATTGTATTTACATATCAGGGCGACGGAGACTTAGCCTCTATCGGTATGGCAGAAACCGTCCACGCGGCTACGAGAAACGAGAATATCACAATTATATTTGTAAATAACGCTATTTACGGTATGACAGGCGGTCAGATGGCGCCGACCTCACTTCCCGGTCAGGTTACACAGACCTCCCCCTACGGCAGAGATGTAAGTGTAGCAGGTTATCCCGTCAAGGTAAGCGAAATGCTTTCTACACTTGATGCCCCGTATTATATTGAGCGCGTTGCCGTGAATTCTGTTAAGAATGTAAAGAATGCTAAAAAAGCAATTTTAAAGGCGTTTAAAAATCAGGTAGAGGGTAAGGGATTCTCGCTCATAGAGGTTGTGTCAAGTTGTCCTACTAACTGGGGTATGACTCCATCTAAGGCACTTGAGTGGATAGACGAGAAAATGCTTCCCTATTATCCGCTTGGCGTATACCGTGATAAAGGTAAGGAGGACTAAAATATGACTACACAAATTCTTATTGCAGGCTTTGGCGGTCAGGGTGTTCTCTTTGCGGGTAAATGTCTTGCATACGAAGGTCTGTTTGAAAATAAGCAGGTCTCTTGGCTTCCATCCTATGGTCCCGAAATGCGCGGCGGTACTGCTAACTGTAGTGTAATTTTAAGCGATGAGCCGGTAGGCTCTCCCATAGTATCCAAGCCCGATGTATTACTCGCTATGAACTTGCCGTCCCTCGATAAATACGAGAATGATACAGTATCGGGCGGTAAAATTATAATTGATAGCACACTTATCGGAAGAAAAGTTCTCAGAGAGGATGTAGATGCATACTATATCCCCGCTACCAAAATGGCGGCAGATGCAGGTACACCGTCCCTTGCTAATATGATTATGCTCGGTAAGATGATAAAGGAAACAGGTGTTGTTTCGTTTGAGAGTGCGGCTGAGGCTATGAAAAAGGTTGTGTCGGCAAAACACGCCGATAAACTGGAAGCCAATATAAATGCATTAAAAGCAGGATATGAATATTAATTTGAAAGTCCCCACACGATAACGTGTGGGGACTAATTTTATGTAACCTATAATATTCGGATATAAGAGTATTAAGTTATAAATTATCACTCATCAGCTTATGTATATGCTCTCCAAGTTCGGCGGTGGAAAGCTGGTCAACCGTGTCTTTGGATACAACCTCCAAAACATCCATATAAACATTGGTCTTGCGGAAGGGCATATTTTTAACTATCTGCTTTGTGTTTTTAAGTGTTGCCACAACTATCGGGCAGTGCGCCTTTTTTGCAATTTTAAATGCGCCGTTACGGAAGGGGAGAAGTTCGCCTGTTTTAGAGCAGTAGCCTTCGGGAAAAATCGCCATAGATACTATATCATTCTTTATGTTTTCTGCCGCTGCATTAATTGTCAGAATAGCGCTACGGTTATTTTCACGGTCTATCGGCATACCGTGAAGTTTATGCATAGCCTTGCCTATAAATTTCATATTCGTATAAATTTCTTTTTTACCCACAAAGGCAAGGTCGGCGTCTGGCATACAGTACATAAATACTGCAGGGTCAAAATCGTGCAGATGGTTGCTTACTAATAAAAAGCGGCAATCTCTCGGTATAATTTCCAACCCCGTAGCGTGAATTTTCACCCGCAAAAGTGGCACTAAAACCTCTAAGAGAATTTTAACCTGAAAGCGATAGAATTTTTGGCTTTTTTTCGGCGGCTTTTTAATGTCCACAAGTAGCGTTGAAATAACAAATATCAGTAATTGCAGTACAATTAAACCGACGTATGTACCTAAAAATGTAACGGGTAGTATCCATAACAGATGGGTTCCCGAAGAAAAATTAATTACGGCCGAAAGCGCTGTCAACACCGCCGCTAAAAACGCATATAAACATAGCATAAAAACACCTCACAGAGTATAATAACACAATTTTCCATACAAAACAACAGAAAAATAAAAACTCCCAAAGGAGTTTTATAAATACTTTCTTATTTCTATTGTAAGCTCTTCCTCAAGGTTTATAAGGCGCTTGGCTATATCCTTGGATACCTCGTCGGCAGCTTTATACTCGTTTAAATAGCGGTTAAGTGATTTTACTCCCATATTACAGCCATCGGTCATAAGGTCGGCTATCATAGAGTCGCTCTCTTCTACCGCCAATTTCACCGCGACCTTCATATGCGACATACCCTTTGCCATAGGGTTAGGCTCTTTACCGTCATCGTGGTATTTATCGAGTAGTTCCTGAATTTCACTGTCTAGTTTATCGTGTTCAGCCTTGCATTTTTTAAGGTAGGCTTTAAAATCTTCATTTTTTACTCGGTCTAATACATCTTCAATAGACGCAATGCCCATCTTAACCCCAGCGTCGCATTCGCGGAGAAGCTTTATAGTATCATTTTCTATCATAAAAAATAACCCCTTTCATTTTTAGTATTAGCAAATGAAAGGGGAATATTATTAATTTATTTTGCGTTATCTATTGGATTATGGATAATAATTTTTTGCAAAGAAGAATTTGTTTACTGAGCGTTTCCGCCGTCAATGCTTGTAATTACCGAATCGCTGCCCATAGCCTGCGGAAGCTCACCGTTCCATTTTTCATAGAATTTTGAGCGGATAACGTTATTATCAAGCGAAGCTCTTATCTTATTGTTGGCTTCTGCTTCAGCCTCTGCCTTAATGCGAGTGGTTTCAGCCTCAGCCTCTGCGTTGGTAATGGCGGTCTGTTTTTCGGTTTCAGCTTTAAGCAACTGCTGCTGAGCAACCTGTTTTTCCTCAATTGCAGTAATAAATGCCTCAGAGAAATCAAAATTGATAATATTAACATCGGTAACATAAAGACCTATTGAATTGAGCTTATCGTTAAGTCCCTTGATAAGACCGTCGGAAATTAGCGAACGGTTAGTAACACTCTCCTCGGCGGTATACTGCGCTACAATAGCCTTTAAAACCTCATTAACCGCAGGAACAACCAAAACATCCTCGTAATTAGCACCGATATTCTTATATATGCTATACGATTTAGTAGTGTCTACACGGTAGTTAATTGCGAGTGTGGTTGCAACGGTCTGCAGGTCTTTGGAGAAAGCCTCTGTATCAACCTCAAGCTTTACAATGCGGTTATCAATTTTAACAACCTGCTGAACAAAGGGGGCTTTTAGGTGCAGACCCTCTTGAAGCACACCCTCGTTTACTTTACCGAGTGTTACTACAACACCTGTATGACCCGCATCCACTACAGTAAAGCAGTTAGCTGCAATAACTATTACAGCCAATGTGCAAACAGCGATAATAATAATCTTTTGGATTTTTTTGTTCATTTTTAGTCCTCCTAAAATTTAATTTCCTTGCCCCTCTTTTTCCACTCCATAAATTCTGCAGTGGCAGCGAATTCAACATCACCTGCGGAATTGAGAGCCGTTTCAAGCGAGTCCTGAATAACGCCGATTATAAATCCTACGGCAACAACCTGCATCGCCACATCGTTACCGATACCGAATAGTGAACAGGCCATCGGGATAAGCAACAGGGACCCTCCTGCAACGCCCGAAGCGCCACATGCTGCCAAAGTTGCGAGAACCGATAGGATAAGTGCAGTTGGTATATCAACCGCAATATCGAGCGTATTAGCGGCGGCAAGTGTCATAATCGCTATGGTAATGGCGGCGCCGTCCATATTAATAGTAGCGCCTAAAGGAATTGAAATCGAGTAAACGTTTTTATCAAGTCCTAATTTTTCGCAAAGCTGCATATTCACAGGGATATTAGCCGCAGAACTGCGGGTAAAAAATGCGGTAACTCCGCTTTCTTTTAAGCACTTGAATACAAGCGGATATGGGTTTCTTTTAAGGCACAAGAATATAATAAATGGGTTAACTACTAAAGCCACTGTCAGCATACAGCCTACGAGTAGGAGTAAAAGCTTTCCGTAATCGGTGAAGATAGAAAGTCCGTTGGTCGATATCGAACCATAAACAAGTCCCATAATGCCGATAGGCGCAAAGCTTATGATAAAGCGAACAACCTCTGATACCGCATCGGAGAAGTTATTAAGCATTTCTTTAGTAGAGTCGGACGCAATTTTCTTTAGCACTATACCGAAAATTACCGCCCAGGTGAGAATACCTATGTAATTTGCATTAATTATAGCAGAAACAGGATTTTCCACCATA
This sequence comes from Acutalibacteraceae bacterium, assembly GCA_045646145.1. Classification (GTDB taxonomy): domain Bacteria; phylum Bacillota; class Clostridia; order Oscillospirales; family Acutalibacteraceae; genus SIG565. The sequence continues at coordinate 8,493 of JAZRKE010000033.1, forward strand.
TTATTAAACAGTGATGCCAACACCTCCCATATACCTGATGGTGCTGTACCATGGGCGGCGTCGGAGAGCTTTAAAGTAATGGGGAAAATAAAACTTGCAATTACAGCGACGAAGGAGGCAAGCAGTGTGCTCAACATATAAAGCAGTATTACCGTTCTGAATTGTTTGCCAAGTCCTGCACCTGCACTCGCCAAGGCGCTTACAATAAGAACAAACACAAGTATCGGCGCTATGGCTTTAAGGGCATTCACAAACACATTACCGAATATGTTCATAAATGAAGCCGTGGGCGCCAAGATACCGATAACCGCGCCTATTATAAGGCCTACAGCTATTCTTAGTATCAGAGGAATTTTATTCCAACTCTGGTATAAATTTTTCAAATTTATCAGTCCTTAATTTTTATAGAAAAATTATAGCATATATTTTATTATTAGTCAAACGCAAAGGCAAAATATAAACTGTCGGGCAAAGCGTTATCGATTAAATTATAGCCCATGGCAAACGGTATAGAGCAGCCATATGTGCGAAAAATACCGTAATTTAAATTAAAGTAGGAAAGTATCTGCGGTGCTATATCGCGGTTTCCCAGCAGTTCCGACACAAACAGAGTGTCTTTCTGTACTCTTGCGGCGAAAATAAAGTCGGCACCTTTATAAAAATTTAATTGTGTTTTTAAAAATTCAAGATTTTTCTTTTCCTGAATAACCGAATTTTTAGCAAAAAATTTGCGCCTTAATGCGGCGTATTCATAAACATCTATTTCGGTTATAAGGGCACCTTTTAGACTTTCATTGCACTCAAATTCATCTAAAAAACCGCAGGTCTTGTAACCGAGTTTTTTATAAAACGAGAAAAGCTCGCGGTTGGATGGCACGAGTATTGCCGCAGTGTAGCCCCGATTTTTTAAATACAAATGGGTATGCGACATAAGCTTACTGCATACGCCCTTGCCTCTACATTTTTTAGCTGTGGCAACGGCGTAAATATAGGCGATTTTCAGAGAATTTAGCTCGCAGTCGATTATATAAAGCGCACCCGATAAATTACCATCTATAAAAGCCGCTAAACAGTTTTCAGGCGAAAATGCGGTAGAGAAAAATGAGTCTAAAAAGTCATCGGTATCACCGAAAGCCTCTTTCCATAATGAGCGAAGTTCAGTAATATTCTCACAATTCTTAAATTCTATCATTTCAGCACCGCCGAGCATTTTTCTATCATATGGTGTGGATGATAACTGAGTTTTGCCTTGCGCAGTCCCTCAAGCCCCATATCTTCTTCGCGGTTTAAATAACGGATTTCGGGGAATTTTGAACGGATGTATTTTGCAAATTCACAGTTAATTGCGGCGTAGCCTCCCTCTAGGTCTATTAGTGCCTTTTCAAAGTGGACATCAAAGGTGTCTTCGGATACTCGACTTGCCATTGTAAAGGCTAAAATTTTGTCATATTCCTTTAGAACAAGGGTTTCAAGCCCCAACTCTTTATAGTTGTTAAATGCCTTTTCGAGCGCTTCTTTCTCAAGTGTAAAGCTATCTCCTTCAGGCACCTCGCGGTGTGAAAACCAATTTTTTGCCATAGCCTTTACCGCCTCAATATTATTTTCATTCAAAGGTTCTGTTACAAAATTTTGGTGTGCGGCATAAAAACGGTTAAGGTGATTTCGCTTTCCGTGATACTTTTTGCCCTTTAAATCTGCTAAATCGTTTATATCATAAACATAGTCGTCGGCATCTCGATTTGTTTTAAAGATAAATCGGTCAGGCATTATAGCCTCTAATTCTTCGCACTCGGGTTTTAACAGTCCTGAAAATCGGCAGGGGATATTTCTTGCCTTTGCATCCTCAATGATAGCCTCTATAGCCGCTTTTTTATCTCCATTACCCAATGGATATGGGTAGATAAAATATTTGCCAAATTGAGAAAACGTCAGCATACAACCATAACTTTCGGCTATCTGTTGTTTTCCCCAAAAGTAAACATTGGCAAACGAAAAATTACAGCCTCTCGGAGCACTTGAACTTAAATATTTTTCGTACAAAGCCTTGTGAGATAGTTTAATCGGTTTGAAATTAATCATTATTTAACATCCCCGTCTTTCTAATCCATTAATTATTATAACATTATTCTAAAAAAATTTCAATTCACATAAAAAAATCCCGAATTTCGGGATTTTTTTCTTAATCAATATCAACACCTTTTTTAAGAAACATTATGTTAATAGTGCAAAGGGCTGCAATTACCAAGCAGTAAAGTATAATGCAAATAATCACAACTGTTTTAAGAGTAACCATATCCGGCATAGCGTTGGATATAAACATATCCATTATTTTATCGTTGAAAAGTGCTGTAATAAATACACTGAGCAAGATAAGTGCTTGTGTTGCTACATAACCGGCAAAGCCAAAGAGCACCGAGAAGCCTATTTTTGCATTATTGCTTCTATGCCCTAAAATAATTCCTGTAATTCCTGTTTGCAAAATATTTGAAAACTGTAGAAACAGAATTAAAAATATCGCCAAAACAATCAATGCAGGAGAAATGTCAAATCCCTCAATAAGTATTTTTAAGTATTCAAACAACTCTTTTGTGTAAAAGGTTATAACGGCACTTAAAGCAATAACGAGCATACTTGTAAACAGGGTAGTAAGGGCTGTTATGAATTTTGAGAGATAAAGCGTCTTTTTTTCTATGGGTAGGGTGTGGGTTAAGTATCCTTCATCGCCGTATAGATTTTGGCGAAAACGCACCCAAAAACGCATTAAATTATTGATTAGTATGCTGAACATCATTGAAATAGCGGCACCTCTGAAAATTTCGCCAATAACAAGTGTTACCGTTGAGTTCCCAATATTCAAAAACAGCCTTGTAAGTAACGAAAAGGTAATGGCAAGTACATAGAAAATACTCAAAAATTTAAAGGTGTTTTTTAACTCGTATTTTAAAAGTTTACCTAGCATTTGAACATCCTCCTGAAAATTTCATCTATTGAGGCACCCTCTTTATTTCTAAGCTCATCACATTCACCTGTGAGCACTATTTTACCATCGTTTATGAAAATAACCTCATCTAAAATTCTTTCAATATCTTGAATCAGGTGGGTGGATATAATAACCGTTGCCTCCTCGCTGAAATTGGAGAGGATGGTATCTAAAATGTAATCTCTTGTAGCGGGGTCAACTCCACCTAAGGGTTCATCAAGAATATATATATCCGCTTTTCTGCTCATAACCAGAACAAGCTGTACCTTTTCTTGCATACCCTTGCTCATTTTTGCAAGTTTCATAGAGGTGTCGAGATTCAAATCTTTAAGTAGGCGGTATGCCTTTTCTGTATCAAAATTATCGTAGAAATCGGCGAAATATTTAATAACATTTTTCACCGTCATACTCTTATCTAAATATGTGCGTTCGGGCAAATAGGATATAATTTTTTTACTCTCAACACTCGGCGCCCTGCCATTTATAAATATTTCACCCTCGCTTATGGTCAGTAAATCATTAATAAGCTTTATAAGGGTGGTTTTACCCATTCCGTTTTTACCGAGAAGACCTATTATTTTACCACGGGGTATTTCTAAATTTATATTTTCTAAAATAACCTTTTGACCAAAACGTTTATAAAGATTTTTACACTGAATAGGTTTCATTTATTCTCCTCCAAGCTCTTTGATGTATTTTAAACTTTCTTGCTCTGAAAAACCTGCTTTTTTCATATTCAAAAGGAACTCGCGCGAGATATTATCGGCATATTCCTTTTTGAATTTCTCAATTAAAGCGGCATTGTCAGTAACAAATTTACCGTTGGTGCGTTCAGTAAAAATTAGACCTGTTTCCTCAAGTTCAGATAGTGCCTTTTGTGCAGTGTTTGGGTTAACCTTAGCTATGGCTCCTAATTCTCTTACCGAGGGTAGGCGCTCGAGTGGTTGTAATTTGCCCGAAATAATTTGCAATTTAATCATTTGAACCAGTTGGATATATATTGGTGTAGTATTATTAAATTCAAAATTCACGCTTCACACCTCCATTGTATTGCTGAACTAATACAATGATACATTAAAAATATTAGTTTGTCAAGTAAAATATAAAAAACACTAAGCTAATGCGTCGTACACTTAAGGACAGTTTCCTAAAGGTGCGAGCATTGCGGGCAAGAGAATTGAGAGAAGTTTAGTCTTCTCTCTTTTTTCTTGCCCTTTTTCTTTTTTGTATCGGTACATTCGACTATCAAACCTTCTTTAAGTACAATTTTTACAGAAACTTAAAGGAGGTTATTTTATGGGAAAATTTATTGAAGAGTTTTATTATGGCAATCTTGATCCACAAGCACGGAGCACCAAAGAAAATAAGACCGTGCAGAAGCAGATGAAAGTGCTGATGTTGAACGAGGATTTCTTAACCGAGAACCTTTCGGGTGAAAGCAAAAAGATGTTCTTGGATTTTTGCAACGCCTGGAGTGTGGTGAATGGCGAATCAAATCTCGATAGTTTTATTATGGGATTCCGCTTAGGCGCACAGTTTACCTACGACACATTTGTAAACGATGAGGCTCCGTTTAAGGATTTGCTAAAGGAGTAAGCGATATGAAAGAAAAGAAATATCACATAGCGCTTGATGATTTTGAACGTCGAGTGGTTGTGAACTGTATGAACGAGATGCGGAACAATCTTATTTCAAACGGCAAACATACCGATGCATTGGACGAGGTTTTATTAAAGGTTATCCACTCAAAGCAAAAGAAACTTAAGGTTGTGTATAAGGAGGCTTAATTATGGAACAGTTAGCGAAATATATAACAGACGAAAGAACGGGGCTCAAATACGAACTGTGCGGTGATTACTATATTATCGCCGGTGAGGATGAACCCGAACGTGAACCAATCGGCGTATGGGGGCAACGGCATTTAAAGCACATCCAAAAGCATTGCAAGCCTTTCTACAATAAAATGCTTGGCGAACATACGCTTTATGAATACCTTTTGCAACTCGACCGTGATGCAGAAGACACATTCAATCGTTTGGTTGAACAGATGGCAGAACGGGAGGGCGTGACCGAAAGACTCAAAGCAGATAACCAAATAGAAAGGGTTGGTAAAATGAATAACATCCGCAGCAGAGCCACGGAAATCGTAAATTCAGAATTAATATATGCATAACGTTGATGGCGTCAAGGAATATTCCTTGACGCTGATTTTTACACCTCTTATGCTATCGGATAAACCACAAAGACAATATTGCTTTTTACTGTAAAAGATGGTAAAATACCGATATAATTAAATCCTATATCAAAGGCGGACGTGATATGACATTACAGCAACTTAAATATGTTGTGACAATAGCTGATAAAGGCAACATTAGTAAAGCGGCACAGGAACTTTTTATTTCACAGCCGAGCCTTACGAATGCAGTCAAAGAACTTGAGAATGATGGTGGCTTTACCATTTTTGAAAGAACCAATAAAGGCGTTATTGTTTCATCAAAAGGTAGTGATTTTTTAGGCTATGCAAGACAGGTCTTGCAACAATACGGTTTGCTTGAAGAACGCTTTTTAAAACAGCCCAGCACAAGTCCAAGGTTTTCTGTGTCAACACAGCATTATCCATTTGCGGTTAAGGCCTTCGTAGAAGTCGTAAAACAATTCGATGCAAGCCACTATGATTTTATGTTGAGAGAAACTCAAACATATGAAATCATTGATGATGTTAACAAAATGAAAAGTGAAATCGGCATCATCTATAAGTCTAAGGCGAATGAAGCAATAATAGATAAACTGCTGAAGCAATATTCGCTTTCTTTTGAAGAACTTTCTACACTTTCTCCAAAGGTGTTTATGAGTTCTATGCATCCCCTTGCTTATAAAGAACAACTGACGCTTGATGAACTTAACGATTATCCTTATCTTTCGTTTGAACAAGGCGAACATAATTCTTTTTATTACTCAGAAGAGATTTTAAGCGAGTATATCAGACCAAAAAATATTAAGATAAGCGACAGGGCAACACTATCAAATTTGCTGATAGGTCTTAATGGCTTTACAATCGGAACGGGAATAGTCAACGAAGAACTAAATGGCAAGAATATTATTTCCAAACCGCTTGTAAGTGACGAGGAAATAAAAATAGGTGTTATCACTCGAAACAATATGCGTCTATCCGTTTATGCGGAAACATACAAAAATCTTCTTAAAAGTTTGGTATAGTCAATGGCTATACCAAACTTTGTTTTTATGTATTTTACATATTGAGCTATGTATGATTTAATGATATCAGCACAAACGAAAGGCGCTGTATATCAGCGAAAGGTGAAAAAATGAATTCGCATATCGACACAAAATGTATTCATGAAGGTTGGAAGCCTGCGCAGGGGGATCCTCGTCAACTTCCCATTTATCAAAGCACAACATTTAAATATGATACCAGTGAATATATGGGTAAGCTTTTTGACCTTGAAGCAACCGGGTATTTTTATACCCGCCTTCAAAATCCAACCAATGATTTCGTGGCAGAAAAAATCTGCGCTATGGAGGGTGGCGTTGCCGCCTGACATCATCCGGTCAGGCGGCAAATTTCTATGCTCTGTTTAACATTTGTGAAGTCGGAGACCATTTCATAGCTTTATCGTCAATCTATGGCGGCACATACAATCTTTTTAACGTAACCATGAGAAAGATGGGTATTGAGTGTACCTTTGTCGATCAAAACCTCCCGGAAGAAGAGCTCGCCAAATACTTTAAGCCAAACACTAAGGCGGTATTTGGAGAAACCATAACCAACCCTACCGTCACTGTCCTGGATTTTGAAAAGTTTGCACGTCTTGCTCATAACCACGGTGTTCCGCTTATTGTTGACAATACATTCGCCACTCCCATTAACTGTCGTCCTTTTGAATGGGGCGCAGATATTGTAACGCATTCCACCACCAAATATATGGATGGTCAAGGTGTAAGTGTCGGCGGATGTATTGTTGATAGCGGTAATTTTGATTGGATGGCACACAAAGATAAATTCCCCGGCTTATGTACACCTGACGAATCCTACCACGGAATAACCTATGCTGAAAGATTTGGAAAAGGTGCATATATTACTAAAGCTACAGCACAGTTGATGCGTGACCTTGGTTCCATTCAAGCTCCACAGAATGCATTCTATCTTAATCTCGGTTTGGAAACCCTTTCTGTCCGCATGGAACGTCATTGCAAAAACGCATTAAAAGTTGCAAAATTCCTGCAAGCTAACGAGAAGGTCGATTGGGTTCACTATGCTGATTTGGAAGGCGACGAATACCATACACTTGCTAAAAAATATTTGTCTAACGGTACTTGTGGTGTTCTTGCCTTTGCAGTTAAGGGCGGAAGAGAAAAAACCGTCAAATTTATGGATGCTCTAAATTTTGTAAGCATCGCAACTCACGTAGCTGATGCTAAATCCTGCTTACTGCATCCTGCTTCACACACCCATCGTCAGTTAACCGATGAACAGCTCAAAGAAGCAGGTATTGCACCTGATCTTATAAGATTATCCATTGGAATTGAGAATGCAGAGGATATTATTGCTGATATCGAACAAGCGTTGAAGTGCATATAAGCCATATATGCTTAACATTAAATGCGGCAGGGAGATTTAAACCTCTCTGCCGCTTTTCTTATTTTTAACCTTTATAAAAACATTTTCACAGAATTATTAATAAGTCACTTAAAGCCATCATAAAATACAGTCTCGTCTATGGGACGAGATTCAAAATGTAGGTCGAGCGGTTTTGCATCCTCTGACGGATATCCCATAACAAGAAGTGCAACGGGTTCAATATTTTCGGGAATACCAAATGTTTCTCGCATTGCGGCGGGATCAAAATGCATAACCCAACAACAGCCAACGCCGATATTGTGTGCCTCAAGCATCATATGCGTAGTAACGATAACAGCATCCACCGGAGAAGAAAGTGCGCCGTCATATTTTCTCACCCAACTTTCATCCTTGTTATGACATTCGCTTGTACGGTGAGGAAAGCGCAATAAGCATTGCGAAAGAAATTTTGAAATTAACAAAACTCAAACATTTCTTAAAAATCTCTCAAACAACCGAAAGGTATAATGAACTCACAAAATCAAGAAAAGGAGATTATTACAATGAATAATAAGCAGATGGAAATGATGGCAAGAGAACACGATATGTCCGCTATTGATGCGGAAGTTGCAGAAGAAGCTGTTCAGGCGGCAGCTAATGGTGCAAAAAGCACCTATCAGAAAATTGAAGATGCTGTGGTTGGTGGCTACAAGAAAATCGAGGACAAATTTACAGAAAAGTTCTTGAATGAAGATGGAACTATGAAAACCGGCAAAATCGGCGACACTGTTGTTGAAGGTTATAAAAAGATCGAGAACGGGGTTGTCAGCGGCTACAAGAAAATTGAAGATGGCGCTGTGGAAGGCTTCAATAAAGTAAATGATAAGATCACCCAAAAGGTGTTTTCCAAGGACGGCGAAACCGTTGAGGAAACCAAGAAAAGACTTTCCGGCGACAAATAATTCGTAAATATAATGGGGATGCAAAATGAATCAGGAAACAACATTTATTTATAGATACTCAGCAAAAGAAAATACGGAAGTTCAGGAAATCCGTCAAAAATATCTTCCCCGTGAGGAAAGCAAGTTTGAAGAACTCAAGCGCTTAGACTACACGGTGCAGAATTCCGGAATGATGGAATCTCTTTGTGCCGGTATTGGCGGTGCGTTGGTGTTTGGCCTTGGGATGTGCCTTGCAATGCAGGTTATCGGAAGCGGAGTGATTTTAATAGCACTCGGCGTACTTCTTGGTATTATTGGTATGGTCGGAATGCTTGTTGCTTATCCGGTATATCGCAAGGTATTTGATAAAACCAAGCAGAAACTTACACCGAGAATCCTTGAGCTGACGGCAGAACTAAGTAAAACATCAAATTAAGCAAAACCACGGAGGAAAAAATATGAACGATTTATTGAAAGGCACCGCAAAGTTTGCGATTGGCACCTGCGTTACCTTATGTGCTGTGACGGTTGCCGCTTCTGTTGCGGCCGGTACTAATCTTGGCAAGGTAGTTGCAGCCGGTTTCAGAGGTGCAAAAGGTGCGATTAAGGAAGAATTGGCTACGCAGAGAGCAAAATTTAACGAAGATGATTCAGCGTATATCAATGTGGATACGAAAGATTCTTCGGATGAAATAAATGCTTCTGTAGAAAGTGTTAAGAATTAACAAAACTCAAACATTTCTTAAAAATTTCAAAAACATCGGCACGGTATAATGTGCCCATAACAAATTGAAAAGAGGTAATCATTATGAATAGAAACGATCAGGATTTTCTTGTTCAGAAGATCCGCACTCAGTACACGGAAAAGGAACATACCGGTCTTGATGAACTCAAGGAGCTGGATACTAAAGTAAAGCGTCCTGCCAACGTGTTTGCATACGTCTTCGGTAGCATCTGCGCCATTATTATGGGTAGTGGTATGAGTCTTGTTATGACCGATATCGCTGAAACGGTCGGCATCGAAAACCCGATGCTCTACGGCATTATCATCGGTCTCGTTGGCATGTTTATGGCAATTATCAACTATCCTATATATAAAGGTATTCTCGGTTCACGCCGTAAAAAATACGCAGATAAAATCATCGCTCTCAGCGATAAAATTATGAAAGGTTAAGGTGATTACTAATGGGTATTAAGGCATTTTTTAAGAAGGCGTTTGGCGATATGAAGGCCAGCGCAAAGGCACAGCACGAGGTTGACAAAGCAGAGTTCCAAGCGGCAAAAGCTGAAGCTAAAGCCAACTTTGAGGAAAACAAGTTTCACAACACTTATGCAAAAGCAAAGGCTGATGCAAAGAAGAGCTGGGATGATGCTCATATGACTCCGGCTCAAAGAGCTGCAAGGGACCAGGAAATCCGTGACTCTAAAATTGCTGAGGTAAACGCAAGAACCGAAGCAGCTAACGCTCGCTACGAAGCGGCAAAGAAATAAGTAAAATAAACAACGTAAGCGAGGCGTAAAAACACGGCGCGCTTGTGTTGTTTTGTATAAAGCAAAAGGAGTAGAAAATGATCGCTATTGAAATTAAAAATCTATCCAAAAGCTTTCGTGGGATGTATGCGGTTGACCATCTCAATATGACCGTTCCCGTAGGTGCCATTTACGGTTTTATCGGTGAGAACGGCAGCGGCAAGTCCACGACTATGAAACTATTGTGCGGTCATCTTGTTGCCGATGAAGGTAATATCAAGTTGTTTGACCGTGAACATACCGATCCCGGTGTCAGAGTCCGTGTCGGTGCTTTGATTGAAAATGCAGGCTGCTTTCCCGGCTCCAGCGTATATCAAAACTTAAAGATGCAGTGCATCAATCTCGGTATTGAAAACGCTGACGAGGAAATCCACCGTGTTCTCCGTATTGTGCGTATGGAGGACAACGCAAATCTGAAATTCAAGAGTTGTTCTCTTGGTATGAAGCAGAGAATCGGCATTGCCATGGCTCTACTTGGAGAACCGGCACTGCTGATTTTGGACGAGCCTATCAACGGCCTTGATACAGACGGTATGCGCATTATGAGAGAAATCCTTGTTGATATTACAAAGACCTACGGCTGCACCGTGCTTATTTCTTCCCATATCCTTGGCGAGCTTGAAAAGATTGCAACACACTACGGTATCATCCGTCAGGGCAAGATGGTTATGGAACTTTCCGCCGAGGAAATGGACGGTAGAGCGCAAGTCTTTGTGTCACTGAAAACAAAGGATATGAAGGTTGCAAAAACTGTGCTTTCTGCCAAGTTCGCCGATGTTCGCCTTGAAGATGGATATATCCGTATATATGACGTGGACGATACTGCTGCAGTTGTAGATTTCCTGATGAAAAGCGGTCATGTGGTCAGTGAAATCAAAAAGAATAAAATCGGTCTCGAAGAATACTACATCGAACTGATGTCAGCAAAGGAGGAGAATTAAATGACAAGAGAACTGAAATTCAGAAATCCGAGTTTCTCGGAAAGAATTAAAGGTATGCTTGGCGTGGACTTTTACCGCCTTTTCCATACTCCTATGTTTTATATCTTCCTTGCTATTGCCGCCATCATTCCTGCAATGGTTTCAGCGATGACAATGATGCCGGACCAAAACGGTAATACAATGGAGCCCTTATACTCTAATGTATGGCAAATTATTGCCGCTTCCGAACCACTTTATGTAATTCGCAGCATTGCCGATTATGCCAATATGAATATGGTATTTATTTTCGGCGGTATTATGGTGTCCATCTTCATCGGTCACGATTATAAGTCGGGATATGTAAAGCAGCTCTTTACCACCCACGCAAAAAAGCAGGACTATATGATCTCTAAATCCCTTACCTGCGCCTTTGCTATGGCTTGTATGTGCATTACTTATTTTATCGGCGGTACGGTAGGCGGGTTGATCGTTGGCTATGATACGACAGTTAATGTCGGCTCCCTTATTATTGCAATCCTTGGCAAGATAATAATGAGTCTTGGTTGGGCAAGCCTTTACACCTTCTTGAACATCATTTTCAGAAGATATTTCGGTATTTCCATTGCCTCCTCTTTCTTCTTTGGAACAGGTATCCTCATTATTGGTGTTGCTGCAATCGTGGAGAATTTGTCCATTCCTACGTGGTTTTTGAACATCTTCCTTTACGGTTCGTCTGTAAATGCTTGTCTTATCAGCAATATTGGAACACTGTTTATTTGTACTGTGGTATCTGTGGCTTGGGCAGTTTTTTATAATGTGCTCGGCACACGAATTCTCTCAAAGAGCGATGTATATTAAAAGGAGGTCGAAACAATGAATGCAGTAGAAATTAAAAATCTATCTAAAAACTTCGGCCCCAAGCAGGCGGTTTGCGGTCTTGATATGACTGTGCCGATGGGTTCTATTTACGGCTTTATCGGCGAAAACGGTTCTGGTAAATCTACCACCGAAAAAATGATCTGCGGTCTTATTCCTACAAGCGGCGGTTCCATTAAATTGTACGGAAAAGATTATACCGATATTGATGTCAGAGCAAGCTTAGGTGTACTGATCGAATCGCCCGGTTGTTTCCCTGGTCTAACCGTATTTGATAATATGATGCTCCAAGCCGCTAACCTTAGTATTCCAAATGCGGAACAAGAGGTTGTAAAGGTTCTGAAGATGGTTAGAATGGAAGGTGCCGCAGGTAATAAGTATAAAAACTGTTCTCTCGGTATGAGGCAAAGAGTCGGCATTGCGATGGCTCTGCTCGGCAACCCCGTTTTGCTTGTTTTGGACGAGCCTTTGAACGGTTTGGATGCTGATGGTATGCGTATTATGCGAGAGGTGTTTACCGACATTATTAAAGACGGCAAACGTAGCATTATTGTATCTTCCCATCTGCTTGGAGAATTGCAAAAGGTTGCCACTCACTACGGCATCATCCGTCACGGCAAGATGATCTGTGAAATGACCGCCGATGAATTGGATGCAAGCTGTCGCACCTATATTGCTTTGCAGACCGGTGATATGAACAGAACGAAGATGCTACTCGGATGTAAATATTCCCGTGTAGAAGAAGATGAAGCCGGATATATTCGTGTTTATGATATTACAACTCCCGAAGATGTTGTTACTTACCTTTACGAAAACGGCATTACAGTTACCGAGATTATGACAGACAAGATCGGTCTTGAAGAATATTATATTGATTTGATGAAGGGAGGCAAATAAGAATGGAAAATACAGTACGATTTGAAAAGAGTAGCTTCGGCAAAAGAATGAAAAGTATGCTGAAGGTAGATTTCAGAAGAATGTTTAAATCAAAGCTTTTTTACATTTTGATTGCCTGCGCCCTCGTCATTCCGATTCTTATGACCGTTATGATGACAATGATGGACGGCTCTGTTTCGGTTGATCCTCAGACCGGTGTAGAAACCGTGATACACGGCCCCGAAAATGCGTGGCAGTCCATCGGCACTCTGCCTACCGCTGACGGTGCAGCAATGGGCGGTATGGATGTTATGGCTATGTGTAATATCAATATGATGTTTATGCTGGTGGCTGTTTTTATCTGCTTGTTTATTTCAGATGATTTCAGAAGTGGATATGCCAAGAACCTCTTTACAGTTCGTGTCAAAAAAGACGATTATGTTATTTCCAAAACCCTTGCCGGATTTGTCTGCGGTACATTTATGCTGTTAGCGTATTTTATCGGCGCTATGCTCGGCGGTGCCATTTCAGGTCTGTCCTTTGACCTTGCTGGACTGACGGCAGGAAACATCGTGATGTGTATGATCGCAAAGATCTTCCTTATGCTTGTATTTGTTGCTATATTTGTGCTTGTAAGTGTGGCGGCAAAGCAAAAAGCGTGGCTTTCTATCTGTGGATCTTTGGGCGGCGGTATGCTTCTCTTTATGATGGTTGGAATGATTACACCTCTCGGCTCTACGATGATGAATGTAGCTCTGTGTCTTGCAGGCGGTGTATTGTTTGCAGTAGGGCTCGGCGCAATTAGTAAAACCGTTTTGAAGAAAACCAGTTTGGTATAACGATTCAAGGCAACGTCAGCTCGGCGTTGCCTTGAATTACATACAACAAGTTGACATTTCAACTTCTTTGCGGTATAATACAAAAGTTGAGTTTTCAACTTTTGCGTTGTAACTAAAAGAACGGAGAGTAAAAATGAGTATTAAAGTTGTTTTGTTTGATTTAGATGGAACCTTACTTCCTATGGATCAAGATGTGTTTGTGAAGGCATATTTTAAGGGAATTGCAGCAAAACTTGCCCCGCATGGTTATGAGCCTAAAGCATTGATTGATGCGATATGGGCAGGCACCATCGAGATGATTAAAAATGATGGGCAAAGAACAAACGAAGAAGCGTTTTGGGATTACTTTGCTTCAATATATGGCGAAAAATCATTGGCAGATATGCCTTTGTTTGAAAAGTTTTACATAGAAAATTTTGATGCTGTGAAAGAGGTGTGCGGTTATAATCCAATGGCCGCAGAAACGGTAGAGAAACTTAAAAAAGACGGTATTCGTGTTGCGCTTGCTACTAATCCGATATTCCCGTCCATCGCAACCGAGAAACGAATTCGGTGGGCAGGCCTCAAACCCGAAGATTTTGAATTTTTTACGACCTATGAAAATTCAAAATACTGTAAACCAAACCCCTATTATTATAAAGAGCTTTTAAAACGCTTGAATGTTCAACCTGAAGAATGCTTGATGGTTGGCAATGACGTTGGCGATGATATGGTGGCAGAAAATCTTGGGATGAAGGTCTTTTTGCTGACAGATTGCCTCATCAATAAAACAGATAAAAATATATCCGATTATATTAATGGCAGTTTCGAACAACTGCTTCAGTTTATCGATAGCACAAAGGAGGAGAATTTATGATAGACAGATTTGAACGATTTTCTTTGGCCATTTCCGAGATCTCTCGCCATTGGCATAAACTGGCTGCTGAGGAACTCACCAAGTACGGACTAAAAGGCCCTCACGCAACATATCTAACCGCTATGTATAAATATCCGGAAGGAATCACTGTGCCTGAGCTTTGCGAGGTGTGTGGTAAAGATAAGTCTGATGCTTCCCGTATGCTTGCTATTTTGGAAGAAAAAGGGCTTGTAACAAAGAAAGTTGTTGGTGGCAGCCTTTATAGAGGAAAATTGCAGCTTACGGATGAAGGTAAGCTTGCAGCAGAGCATGTTTCCCAAAGAGCAAGTCGAGCAGTAGAGGTAGCAGGTAAGGATCTTACGGATGCCGAAAGAGCCACTTTTTATAAAGCGCTTGACTCTATAACTGCAAATTTGCGTGAACTTAGCAAGGAAGGAATCCCGGAATAATGAATATAGCGAATAAAGTATTTTGCCGTGTTTTCCAAACGGCATTCAGACTGGCTCTGCCGATACTTCCGTACAGAGAGCCGGAGATCGTACCGTCTTGTACGGATCTTGGAAAGGTATTAAAAAAAGAACAGATTAAATCGGTTCTTATTGTTACCGATAAAGGAATTGTAAATAACGGTCTGGTGGCACCTCTTGAAAAGGTATTAAATGAACATAACGTTTCCTTTACCGTCTATGATAAAACACAGCCGAATCCAACTGTGCATAATGTCGAAGAAGCATTGGCGCTTTATAAGCAAAATAATTGCGACAGTCTTATTGCTATCGGCGGCGGTTCTTCTATGGACTGCGCAAAGGCACTTGGTGCCAGAGTTGCCTATCCCAAAAGAACTGTTGGTCAGATGAAGGGCATTTTGCGTGTACTTCGCAGGCTGCCTACACTCATAGCCATCCCCACTACTGCAGGTACAGGAAGTGAGGTTACCCTTGCTTCAATTATTACCGACAGTGAAAAGCACCACAAATACGCTCTTATGAGTTTTCCGCTTATTCCGCATTATGCAGTGCTGGATGCAACCCTTACATATTCCTTGCCGCCGCACCTTACCTCTACCACCGGTATGGATGCACTCACCCATGCGGTGGAAGCCTATATCGGAAGATCTACATCCAAAGAAACAAGAAAATTAGCATTAGAAGCGGTAAAACTAATTTTCGAGAATGTGGAAACAGCATACACAGACGGCAAAAATCACAAGGCAAGAGAAAATATGCTTCATGCCGCCTATAAAGCCGGTGTTGCTTTCTCAAAATCATATGTTGGGTATATCCACGCCGTTGCACATTCCTTGGGCGGTCAGTATGGCACGCCTCACGGTCTTGCGAATGCGGTAATTATGCCTTATGTTTTGGAAGCCTATGGCGAGAGTGCATATAAAAAACTGCATAAACTCGGCATTGCCGCCGGTGTTTGTAGTGAAACTGACAGCCACAAGGACGGCGCTGAAAAGTTTATAAGCGCAATCAAAAACTTAAACACAAAAATGGATATCCCTGAAAAACTCTCGGGTATCAAAAAAGAGGATATTGCTATTATGGCAAAGCATGCTGAAAAGGAAGCCAATCCTCTCTATCCCGTGCCCAAGCTTATGACAAAGAAAGAACTTGCAGAATTTTATGTGCAGGTTGCAGATTGGAGTAACTGAAATGACAAATGAACAAATAAGCAGTTTGCTTGAAAAACAAAGAACATATTACAAAAGCGGTGCGACTATCCCCGTAAAGTTTCGTATAGAGCAGTTAAAAAAGCTGTATGCCACCGTTAAAAAATATGAAACCGAAGTAAACGATGCATTAACCGCCGACCTTGGCAAAAGCCATTATGAAGGCTTTATGTGTGAAAGCGGTCTTGTGTTGTCCGAAATCTCTTATATGATTCGTCACACCAAACGTTTTGCTAAAAGAAAAACGGTTTATACACCGCTTGCACAGTTTGCTTCCCATAGTTTCAAGCAGCCTGTTCCTTACGGCAACACACTCATTATGAGCCCTTGGAACTATCCTTTTCTTTTAACGATTGACCCGCTTGCCGATGCTATCGCCGCAGGTAATACCGCTATTGTTAAGCCGAGCGCATATTCACCTGCTACAAGCAAAATTATTGAAAAAATTATTACCGAATGTTTTGCTCCCGAGTATGTGGCAGTAGTAACCGGCGGCAGAGCTGAAAATGCAGCTTTGCTCCACCAGAAATTTGACTTTGTATTCTTCACCGGAAGTCAGGCAGTCGGCAAAGAAGTGCTTCGCCACACAGCCGAGCATCTTACTCCTGCCGTTTTGGAACTTGGCGGTAAAAGTCCTTGTATCGTAGAGAAAAACGCCAATATTAAACTTGCCGCAAAGCGAATTGTATGGGGGAAATATCTCAACTGCGGTCAGACCTGTGTTGCTCCAGACTATATTCTTTGTGAAAAATCCGTAAAAGACGAATTTGTAAAAGAGGTAGTAAAGCAGATCAAAAAGCAATACGGTGAAAACCCTCTTGAAAATAAGGATTACGGTAAAATCATCAATGAAAAGCACTTCGACCGTCTTTGCGGTTTAATTGATAAAAATAAGGTTGTCATTGGCGGAAATTCCAACCCCGAAACTTGCCAGATCGCTCCAACCGTTATGGATAACGTAACATACGATGATGCCGTAATGGGCGAAGAAATCTTTGGCCCCATTATGCCTATTCTTACATTTGATAGTTTTGATGCTGTAATTGATGAATTGAAGGATAAAGACAAACCTTTGGCATTGTATATCTTCTCAAGTGATAAAAAGCATATTAAAAAGGTTACTACCGAGCTTTCCTACGGCGGAGGCTGTGTCAATGACGTCGTTATCCACCTTGCTACAAGCGAAATGGCGTTTGGCGGTGTTGGTGAAAGCGGTATGGGCGGCTATCACGGAAAAGACGGATTTGATGCTTTCTCCCACTATAAGTCCATCGTAGATAAAAAGACCTGGATGGATCTGCCGATGCGTTATCAGCCGTTCAAGAGCAAGCTTTACGAAGCATTATTACACATGTTTTTGCGATAAATAGTGAGAGGATTTGAATAGAATGAAAACAAGAATTATTGTGGATTCCACAGCGGATTTAATGCCCGAATACAAAGAGCGTGTGCATATCGTTCCGCTCACAGTTAATTTCGGCGATGAAGAATTTATCGATGGAGTTACCATTGATCATAAAACATTTTACGAAAAGCTTATAGAGAGTGATGTGTTGCCTACTACCAGTCAGGCAACACCCGACGCTTTTATAAAAGAATTTGAAAAAGCAAAAGAGGCAGGAGAAGCAGCGGTTGTTATTACTCTCGCATCCAAATTCTCCGGCACATATCAAAGTGCAACGATTGCAGCCGAAGATTATGAAAATATTTATATTGTTGATAGCGCCAGTGCAGCGATGGGTAGCGGAATATTGGTAGAAATGGCTTTTAGACTTTTAGATGAAGGAAAAAGTGCTGAGGAAATTGCAACTGCCCTTGAAGAAGAAAAGAAAAAGATTGTTATTGTGGCCTTGGTTGATACGCTTGAATATCTCAAAAAAGGCGGTCGTATTTCTAAAGCTGTTGCATTTGCAGGCGGTGTATTAAACATAAAACCTGTTCTTTCGGTTATTGACGGAGAAATTGGTATGCTTGGTAAAGCTCGCGGTTCCAAGATGGGTAATAACTTGCTCGTTCAGGAAATAGATAAAGCAGGTGGCATTGATTTTAGCAAACCTGTTTTGCTTGGCTATAGTGGTATATCTGATGCTCTTCTTTTGAAATATATTGAAGATAGCCGTCATATTTGGGAAGGTAGTCTTGACGAGGTGCGTTACACAACCGTCGGTAGCGTTATCGGCACACACGCCGGACCCGGTGCAGTTGTTGTTGCTTTTTTTAAAAAATAAAAATCATAGCCTATTTTATTAGGGGGTGTTGTGATGAGGGATGTAAAAAGTAATGTTGCTAAAAACATAACCGAGCTGCGCATTTTAAACAATATGACACAGATGGAACTCGGCGAGAAATTAAATTATTCGGACAAGACAATATCCAAATGGGAAAGAGCCGAATCCTCTCCCGATCTATCTGCATTGGTTGAGATGGCGGAGTTGTTTGGTGTCACTCTTGATTATATTGTCAAATCGGAAAATATTGAAGAAGCGGTTGTTGAACGCAAGAAAAAAGAAGCGAGCTTTAATCGCCGAGCTGTTTCGTACATTGCGGAAGGCGGGGGCTGGATTATTGCTATCTTTGCATTTATCGTTACAACCTTAATTACGAATCAGATGACTTTTCAGTGGTTGTATTTTGTATATACCTTGCCGGTTGTTTTAATTGTGAAATTGATTTTTAATTCAATTTGGTTTAATCCACGCCACAACTATCTTATTATATCGGCATTGATGTGGTCGATTTTTGTGGCAATACACATTACTTTCCTATATTTCAAAGTAAATGTTTCAATCATTTATCTTTTAGGTGTTGCCGGACAGATCGTGATTATTTTGTGTTCTTACATCAATAAACCAAAAATCAAATAGTTGCATAAATGCCCTGTTTTCCTTTGAGAACAGGGCATTTTTATCGAACTCTCCGAACCGGAGAGTTGTAGAATTCAATGCGTAGATAGGTTTCTCTGAAACTTCGGTGTGCCAAGCTTTATTATACAAGTATAATTATTTTGGAATTTATTTGTGTAACCGCAAAGGAGTACAAAAATGAGAGCTAAAGAAATCCCAATTTTCTTTTCAACCGACGATAATTATATACCGTATCTTGATGTGACTATTGCATCCCTTATCGCCAATGCGTCCAAAGAGTACAACTACAGAATTATCGTTTTAAATACCGGACTCAAAGAAGAAAACATTGCCAAGGTAAAATTGAATGAACGACCCGGTTTTGTTATTGATTTTATCGACATATCAATGCAAATTGAAAATATTAAGTCGCGTTTTAAGAATGTTTATCACTTTTCAATTGTTACTTATTATCGGCTTTTCATTGCATCGTTATTTCCGCAATACGATAAAATAGTGTACCTCGACTGCGACCTCGTTGTCTTAGGTGATATTTCTGAGCTTTATCATATCGAACTTAGAGAAAACATATTGGGTGCAGTTGTTGACCATTTTGTGACTACTACAATAGAGTTTAGATTGTATGCCGAAAAAGCAATCGGTGTTAACCCCGATACATATTTCAATGCGGGTGTTTTGCTGATAAATTTAGAAGAGTTCAGAAAAAACAATATCGAGAGGAAATTTATAAATCTCATAACCGAACATGATTTTGACCTCCTTGATCCCGATCAAGCGTATCTTAATTATCTTTGCTATAGCAAAACGCAACTTTTGCCAAACGGGTGGAATAAGGCTCCTGCAGAAATTATATGCGAAGGCAATAAAAATATAGTTCATTACAATCTCTACAAAAAGCCGTGGCAATATGATGATGTAATAGAGGGTGAATGTTTTTGGGAGTATGCCGAGAAGTCGCCATTTTATGATGTGATACTGGAGAGAAAAGCCAACTTCGGAGAAAAAGAAAAATCTGCCAATGATGCTATGGCAATGGATATCGTTTTGCACGCAAATAAAATTATTGAGTCGAGTTATACCTTTGCGAGTAAGCTCGGCGTAAGAGGATGAATGCATGGAAAAATCAGCACACAAATTAGAATTGCTCAGAACAATTGAAGAACTTGAAAAACAGGAATTATGGCATTTAGATGTAGAAGATGATCCGGAAACCTATCCGCTTATGCCGGATAAAATAGATTATCTGAACGAGAAATTGTTAAGTAAAATTAAAAATAAAATTGCTAACATCTTCGGCACAAGGTTCTTTGATAAAATGATTGCGGACAGGCAACTTATCATTAAAGAAGTTCGAGGAATTGAAAATTTCACAGCCGTTAAGGGCGGTAAAATCGTTACTTGTAATCATTTCAGTATAACCGACAACTATGCTGTATGGGTTGCACTTCGTGATCATATGAACGGCAAAATGCTTTACAAAGTGATTCGTGAAGGAAACTATACCAATCCGCCAAAACCATTTGGACTATTTATGAAACACTGCAACACTCTACCGCTGTCATCCCAAAAGACAACAATGGTGAAATTTATGAAGGCGTTTACAGAGCTGCTAAAGCGTGACGAAACGATACTTATCTATCCTGAGCAAGGCATGTGGTGGAATTATAAAAAGCCTCGTCCTGCGCAGGATGGCGCATTTTCTCTTGCCGTTCGAAACAATGCTCCCATTGTACCCATTTTTATAACGATGGAGGATAGTGACCACCTTGACGGTGACGGCTTTCCTGTTCAGGAATATACACTTCATATATTACCGGCTATCTACCCCGATGAAACTCTTTCACGCAGCGATGCAAAAAACGATATAAAAAATAAAAATTATGAGGCTTGGGTTAAAACCTATGAAGAGTTTTATGGTAAGCCTTTGGAGTATAGCACATTATGAAATTTTATTTGACTGTAATCGGTATAGCAATGCTTGCAATATCGGCAATAAATATAATCTTTGATACAGCCACTTGGTACAACATAATAATATTAGTCGTTGTATGTACGGCTTTGCAATTCGCTCTTGATGGTATAATTGCAATTATTATAAATAAAATGCCGGATAAGCTTTTCGGTGCAGATAATTCTTTGTACAATGTATCGGAATTTGAAAAGAACCTTTACAAGAACTTGAAGGTTCGCAATTGGAAGGATAAGGTTTGGGAGCTCGGCGGTCTTGGTGGTTTTAGTAAAAAGAATTTGGCAAACCCTAATAGTCCCGAGTACATAGAAAAATTTATTATTGAATGTAATAAAGGAGTGCTCACCCATAGACTGTCATATCCTATAGGTTTTTTGCCAATGTTATTTATACCGAATATATGCGCATTTTCCATTGCTCTTCCCGTTGCGATGGTCAATTTGTTCTTAAATATTTTACCGACACTAATACTCCGATATAACACGCCTAAACTTCAAGCGATGTTAAAAAGGTTAAATAGAAAATCAATTGTAAAATGAGGCGACGTCAGCTTGGCGTTGCCTTTGTTTTTTGAAATCAACACTTTTTCAGAATTGTGTTGTTCAATTATGAATAATGAAAAGTTAAAATATAGGTATATTTTTTCGAAAAACCTCAAAACGCAAACAAAACTTTAACATTTGGATGTTATACTGTATAATGAATTATAGTAATAAGCGGAGGTAACACGATGTTTAAGATATTGATTGTTGAGGATGATAAGGAACTGAACAAGACAGTTTGCTCGTTTTTGAACCATAGTGGATATGAAGCCACAGGCTGTCTTAATGCAAACGAGGCTTACGATGCTCTTTATGAAAATATGTTTGACCTTATTGTGTCTGATATTATGATGCCCGGCGTTGACGGCTTTGAATTTGCAAGAAATGTAAGGGAACTCAACGAAGATATCCCCATTCTCTTTATGACTGCCCGTGACGATATTGCATCCAAGCAAAGAGGTTTCCGTATCGGTGTAGATGATTATATGGTAAAGCCGATTGATCTTGACGAGTTGTTCTTGCGCATTGGCGCTTTGCTTCGCCGTGCCAAAATTGCATCAAGCAGAAAACTTGAAATAGGCAGCTTTGTGATGGATGCCGACGAACATACCGCATATCTCGGTGATGAGGAAATTTCGCTAACCAACCGTGAGTTCAGCATACTTTATAAACTGCTCAGTTATCCCAAAAAGACCTTTACAAGAACACAGCTTATGGATGAATTTTGGGATGCGGATACTGAAACCGCGCCAAGAGCTGTTGACGTATATATGACAAAGCTCCGTCAGAAGCTCTCTGACTGCGAGGACTTTGAAATCAAAACCGTTCACGGACTCGGCTATAAGGCGGTGATCAAGTGAAGATAAAAAGCGTTCTGAAGTGGCTTAACCAATATTTTGTATTCTTTTTGATGGTTGCTTTTGTTATCACTTGCTGCACAATGCTGTTTGTATCGACACTTCGTGATACTTTGGGAATAACCCTTACCGGTGGAAATATCAGTACTGCCGCAAAGCTTACGTTTTGGAACGTAGCGCTGCTCAGCCTTATTTTCACAATCAGCGATGCGTTGAGAAGAAAATTTACGGTAGAACGCCCGGTAAAGCGTATTGTTGATGCGGCGGAAAAAATCATACAAGGCGACTTTTCCGTTCGTGTAAAGCCGCAAAGCAAGTTCGGTACGGATGAAACCTTCAATCAGGTAATCGACTGCTTCAATAAGATGGCAGAGGAACTTTCGAGCGTGGAAACCCTGCGTACCGATTTTATTGCTAACGTATCCCATGAAATGAAAACACCGCTTGCGGTTATGCAGAACTACGGCACACTGTTGCAGGCTGAAAACCTATCAGAAGAAAAAAGGATAGAATATGCTAAAGGTGTAACAGACGGCTCTCGCCGTATGGCAGAGATGATGACAAACATATTAAAATTAAATCGCCTTGAAAATCAGCAGATATATCCTAAAACTTCTGAATTTGATTTAGGCGAACAGCTATGCGTTTGCCTTTTGCAGTTTGAAAATGTGTGGGAAAATCGTGACATCGAAATTGATACCGATATTGCCGAAGATATTAAGGTGAAAGCCGACGAAGAACTTTTGAGCCTTGTTTGGAACAACCTCTTTTCTAACGCCTTCAAGTTTACTGAAGCAGGCGGCACCGTGAGTGTCAGCCTTAGCGCTACCGAGCATCACGCTATTGTAAAGGTCAAGGATACCGGTTGCGGAATGACTGCGGAAGTTGGCGCACATATTTTTGAAAAATTCTATCAGGGCGATACTTCTCATTCGGCTCAGGGTAACGGACTCGGTTTAGCGCTTGTAAAGCGTGTGGTAGACATTATGCAGGGTGAAATCGGCGTGGAAAGTGCTGTAGGTGTAGGAACTACCTTCACCGTAAAAATACGGAGGGCTTGATATGGATTGGAAGAAGCTTGGAAAAGCCTTGCTGTTTCCGCACATCGCTATAATGATTATTTTGATTCCAATAGCCACCGTATTTCTTGTGTACTCGATGGTGTTTTTGGGAACAGAATCGGTTGCGGCCATAATTTCCTATGTCCTTGCCGCCTACACCTTAACGGTCTGGTGCTTCAAAATACCATACTTAATTCATTTTTTTAAGACCTTTAAGGAAGAAAATAGATACGTAAGAAGATGGCAGGACGATGACAGACTGCGAGTAAATGTATCCCTCTATGGTACGCTGATCTGGAATACCGCCTATGCAGTTTTTCAGTTAGGACTCGGCTTTTGGCATCATACATTTTGGTTCTATTCTATGGCTGGATATTATATTGCCCTTGCGGTTATGCGATTTTTTCTCGTTCGCCATACCAGTAAGCATAAACCCGGCGAGAAAATGCGGGAAGAACTCATAAAATACCGTACTTGTGGTTGGGTGTTTCTTTTGATGAATCTGACATTATCGGTAATGGTGTTCTTTATGGTATATTGGAACAGAACTTTTCATCACCACGAAATCACAACTATTACAATGGCAGCATACACCTTTACCGCCTTTACAATGGCAATCATCAATATGGTGAAATATCGTAAATATAACAGTCCCGTCTACTCGGCATCGAAAGCGATCAGCCTTGCCGCTGCTTGTGTGTCAATGCTGACCTTGGAATCTACGATGCTGACAACCTTTGGTAATGGGACAATGGATGCCTTAACACGAAAGATATTTCTGGGTGCCACGGGCGGAGTGATTTCCGTCTTTATTATCGTAATGGCAATTTATATGATCGTACAGAGCAGTAAGAAATTAAAAGCGTTAAAATAGTGAGGAAGAATTATGGAAAATAAAGAAACATTTAATTACACCTACTCCGCAAAAGAGCAGGATGAAATAAAGGCAATCAGGAAGAAGTATGCCACACCCGAAGAAACGGAAGATAAAATGGCACAGCTTCGTCGCTTGGATGCAGGGGTTACGCAAAAAGCTCAGGCAGTTTCTCTTGTCTTTGGTGTGATCGGCGCTCTGCTTTTGGGAATTGGTATGAGTCTTGCAATGACCGATTTGGGCGAAATTCTTGGCTCATACAGAGGAATGGCTATGCTTCTTGGAGTCGTTATCGGCATTGTCGGTATTGTTCTTGTAAGCCTTGCTTATCCTCTTTACAACCGCATTGTAAAGAAAGAGCGTGAAAAGATAGCACCGGAGATTATTCGTCTGACAGACGAGCTGATGAAATGAGGAAGGTCATATGAACACCCCTAACAACAAACGATACCGTGATATGACGGAAAGCATAAATGCAGCTTTTGTCTCCTTGCTTCAGAATAAAGAACTGCGTGATGTTACCGTTACCGATATATGTGAGCTCGCCGGTATAGAGCGCAGTACATTTTATGCACACTATGAAGATGTATTGGCATTGGCAAATGCGTGTGCGGTTCAGATTGAAAAGCAGGTGTCCGAGCAGCCGCATACTGATAATAATTTCTCGTGGATATTTGACTACATAAAAGAGCATCCCGATCTTTTCAAGATTTATTTCAAACTCGGTGTCAGCCAAGTATCCTCTGACTATAAAACAATCTTTTTCAGAAACGGGGCTTATTCCGTTGCAAAGATGTGGTTTGAGGAAGGTTGCAAAGAGTCCACCGAACAAATGGGTGTAATTATTAAAAGAGAATACGAAAAGATATTTAACTAAGATAACACAATAGCCCCGTTTGGAATGCAGAATTTACTGCAATCCTAACGGGGCTTTTTTGCTTTTACGATATGTCTTTCTTTTTAAGTTCCTTTTTCATTTTGCCGAGTGCCTTGCGGTATGTTTTGTCTGCGGTATCGGGTGATGCCAAACCGTGGTCAATGGCTATGTCAATAAACGCTTCTTCGGGTATCGGTTTTCTTATCGGCTTACCGTTTTCGTCTAAATCATCTTTATCGTAATAATGGGTAGCATAACATTCCATACAAAAACCAAGGTGTGCTGAAACCATCGCACGTTCACGGTAGTTAAGGTTTTCAAATGCCGTCATAACTACTTCGGTGCGTTCTAAATTAAAGAATATCTTGTCCGGTTCGGAAGAACTGTCGTGCGCAACTTCCTCTCGGCTTTCTTCGCTATCTTCATCCGCATACTGCCTATAAAAGTCCACAAACTGCATATTTTGCATACCACAGCAAATAATTTCGGCGGCGTCCTCTTTGCTTGTGCCGATGGCCTCCGCTATTTCCTCAATAGTGGCATCGTCACTTTTGTTACCAAACTCACGATAAAGCCGCATTGCTTTGCGCAGTCGTAAATACTCATCGTAGCTTTGCACCGAGAAACCTGTTCGCATTGAACGGATATATTCGTGAACCTCTCGCATTGCGGCATATTCCTTGTAAACAATAAACGGAACACCCCGTTCCGGATCATAATCCTGCAAGGCTTTGAGTAACCCTATAACATACGCCAAGTCGGATCG
>JAZRKE010000034.1:0-2363 GCA_045646145.1 Acutalibacteraceae bacterium
AGGCTGGCTTCAAGATACCTGGGGTGTCGGAATAGACAATCTGGAAGTCGTCGCCATTGACGATACCCATAATGCGGTGACGCGTAGTCTGTGCCTTCGAGGTGATGATTGACAATCGCTCGCCCACCAAGGCGTTCATCAAGGTAGATTTACCCACATTTGGGTTGCCTATGATATTTACAAATCCTGACTTGTGCATATTTTTCGTTAAATTATAATACAACCGCCAAAGATAGGTATAAAAAAATACCCTTGCAAATGCAAGAATCAAAACATTAGTTTTGATATTGTAAATTGATTGATAGACTATTGAATTATTATGCTTTTATTTTGTACATTTGTACTGTTGTATAACTAAATTTATCCTGTTATGTTATTGTATTTTTATACTATTTGGAAAGCGGTAATTAAATTCGTGTATCGTTTAAAAATTACAAATTGGAAGGTTATCCTGTCTTTGGTGGGATTTATTGTGTGTTTAATTCTTTTAATAACATTTAATCAAGTTAGAAATCAATATATTGAATGTTCTGTAGATTTTGGAAATTTGCAAGCGGAAGAGTTGAAATTTGATTTTAGGTGTAATCATGCAATGATAAAAAAAACTGATCTCATTTATTCGTCTATTTCTGCAGGGCAAAATATCTCGGTTTGTGATGATTTAAATTATATAAAGGATTCTACGAAAAGAGTCTTTGTTAAAGTGTTTGCTGATTCTGTAGAAGCTGTTTCTGATATTAAATATGCATATGATGTAAAATTTAGATATGCCGATAACCAACCTCCCTACTTTTTTCAAAAAAGAAAAAAATACATATATACCAATCTTTATGATAAATCATTTGCTATAATACAGCCTTTGAAAATTCACAGAAGAGGAGTGGTATTAGACGGTGGTAGATATAATTATGTTGTTGATCAACATTTTACGGTGGCTTCGAGTTCGTTATTTATGCTTGGCGCGCAAGTTACTAATAATCATGTGTCAATGTTTAATAGTCAACCACACCTATTTGCATTAAGAGATATATCTCAATGCGTATATACATTTAAGTTCCAAACAAAATTAGATATGATAGAACGAATTAGTTTTGATTTTATGGGTGTGGTAAATTTCTCTCATATGTATCCCGAGCCTGATAAAACAACAATGACAAAGATTGAATTTAGTGATAAAGATAAAATAAATGAAATTGTAAAAAATGGAATAAAATTTCATGCTGAATTTCCGCAAGCACGAAATATACAAACGGTTAGAGTTAGTGTATTGTCTTTGTTTTTATCATTATTCTTTTCGTTGTTAGGATCTATGTCTTTTAAATTGTTTAGAGAAAAGATGTCAAAGATTAAATTACCACATAAAGAATAGTTTTGTTCTTAAATGCGTTTCGGTTATATGGAACGCATTTTTTTGGTGTTGAGGTAAAAAAAGACCCTTGCAAATGCAAGAGCCTAAAAGGTAATAATCTATTGATTATTATTAGTTGCCGCCGCCGAAAGCAACGCCGAGCGAGACCATAAAGTCTGATTTTTTGAAATTGTAGATGTTGGTGGTGATGGTAAGGCGTATATGCTCACATAGTTCAAGGCCGATGCGAGGGTATAGGTAAAATAGGTTGGACATCTCGCCCGAGCCCCTATCTACACCCATTCCATTCCACCAATTGTTGGCGGGTCGCTCATCCATAATGTCGCTATATGCGTAGCCCGCGCCAAGACCTACGAATAGCGCGGCGATGTTACTGCGTGAAAAGTTGTAATCTCCTACGACGGAGAGCATAGATGAGTTGTAATTCGTGCTGCCGTTGATACCCACATCCCAAGGCGAATCGAAATTGTATCGTGCTTCAGCTCCAATCGCATAATTCCCGTAGGAGATAATGCCGCCGAATAGCTCAAACTCAAAGTGATGGATGTTTCGCTCTTTGTTTTGGGCGAAACCTGCTGCGGTGTAGAGGAGTAGGGTGGTGAGTACGATAACTCGTTTCATAACAAGCGGATAGGGTAGGTTGTCTAACCTTCTTCTTTAACTATTTTCTTTTACCTCCGCCGATTGCCGCACCGATGGTGATGGCGAGTTCGGCCTTCTTGAAATTGTAGGTGTTTACGGCTGCTGTGAGGCGCAGATGCTCAAATAACTCCACACCCACGCGAGGGTAGAAGCAGAAGCAAGACTCCGTAGAGGCACAACAGGCATCGCCGTACAATTCAATTGCCTCTTCGATATTTAGAATACAGGTGTTAGCCCAACCAGCGCCAACGCCGCCAAAGAGGGTTAAACGCTTGCGCTCCAAGAAGTTGTGGTCGCCCACTGCGGTGAGTCGTGTGCCATTGAAATCGACCGCGAAATTGATACCCACATC
>JAZRKE010000035.1:0-6080 GCA_045646145.1 Acutalibacteraceae bacterium
TTTGGCCTCCAAATAATTTCAATAAATTTTCTTATTCCTAGCGTTATTGCAATACATAACGGCCAAAATGGGGTGAATGGACCCATCCAAAAGGCGAGGGCGGTGCTGGTTGCAATAATTAAATGAATTTTACCGTCAGTAAAAAATAACCCAAGAGCTACCAAGAATACACAAAATCCAAAAAATGCGGGTGCAACTACACAAAGTATTGCTAAATTATGCCAATCTTTGACCTGTGTCCAAATCCACTTTAAAAAATTAATTACTTTTCTTTTTACATTTTTCATTAGAATTATTCCTTAGATTTTTTATTATAGTTTAATAGTGTAAAACAAAAAAATCAAGTAAAAAATTTCTTTTTAAACAATTTATGCTTATATTCCTTTAAAAACATTGACAAAATTGTGCAATAGAGTTATAATTTTAGCATAATATTCATAATTTTTTACTCGTTCTCGGAGGCTCAAATGCGACTGTTAGAGGAAAGAATTTTAAAGGATGGTAAGGTATACCCCGGTAATGTTCTTAAGGTGGATAGTTTTATTAATCACCAGATGGATGTTAAATTTATCTGCGAATTAGGTAAAGAATTCTACCGTTTGTTTAAAGATTGCGGTGTTACCAAAATTATTACTATTGAGGCTTCGGGAATAGGTATTGCTGCTATAACAGCTCAGTATTTTGATGTTCCAATGGTTTTTGCAAAAAAATCAAAAACTATTAATATTTCAGATGATTTTTATTGTTCAGAGGTTGAATCCTTTACTCATAAAACAACAAATAAGGTTATTGTTTCAAAAGAATACATAAAAAAAGATGATAAGGTTCTTTTAATTGACGATTTTTTAGCTAACGGTAAAGCGTTACTCGGTCTTGCCCAAATAGTTAAATCGGCAGGCGCTGAGATAGTTGGAGCCGGTATTGTTATCGAAAAAGGCTTCCAAATCGGCGGTAAAACATTAAGGGAAATGGGAATTCGTATTGAATCATTGGCAATTATTGAGTCAATGGACGAAAACGGAAACATCCTTTTCCGTAACTAAAGTTTATATGCTGCATAAACAGCTTATAAAATATTTTTAGGAGGAATGAAAAATGAAAAGAATCCTAGCACTCTGTTTGGCACTTTTGATGATTTTCTCTTGTGCCGCTTGTTCTACTGCTTCGGGCGGTGGAGAAAAACTTAAAGTAGGTTTCATCTATCTACACGATGAGAACTCTACTTATGACGCTAACTTCCTTAAAGCAGCTAAAGCAGCTTGTGAAGAGCTCGGCGTTGAGTATCTCGAGAAAACAAACGTACACGAAAACAACGAGGCTTACGAGGCTGCCTGCGACTTTGCAGACCGTGGTTGCGACATTGTATTCGCTGACTCTTTCGGTCATGAGCCTTATATCCTTCAGGCTGCTCAGAAGTATCCTGATGTTGAATTCTGCCATGCTACCGGTACAATGGCTCACACCGAGAAACTCGATAATTTCCACA
Organism: Acutalibacteraceae bacterium; assembly: GCA_045646145.1. Taxonomy (GTDB): domain Bacteria; phylum Bacillota; class Clostridia; order Oscillospirales; family Acutalibacteraceae; genus SIG565. The sequence goes on from JAZRKE010000035.1 coordinate 1,487, forward strand.
ATGCTTTCGCTTCTATCTATGAAGGCCGTTACCTTGCAGGTGTTGCTGCCGGTATGAAGCTTAAGGAAATGATTGATGCAGGCACAATTAAAGAGAGCGAAGCAAAAATCGGTTATGTAGGCGCATTTACATACGCTGAAGTTATTTCCGGCTTTACCTCTTTCTATCTTGGCGCAAAATCCATCTGCCCCTCTGTTACTATGGAAGTACAGTTTACAGGTAGCTGGTACGAGCCGACCTTAGAAAAAGAGGCTGCTCAGAAGCTTATCAGCAACGGATGTAAGCTTATCAGCCAGCATGCCGACTCTATGGGCGCACCCTCAGCTTGCGAAGAGGCTGGTGTACCTAACGTATCCTATAACGGAAGCACACAGGATGCTTGTCCGAACACCTATATTGTTTCTTCAAGAATTGACTGGACTCCTTACTTTAAGTATATAATCCAGCAAAAGCTTGACGGCAAAGCAATTGATACCGACTGGTGCGGTACTATTTCTACCGGCTCCGTAGCTCTTACTGAGGTTAATGAGAAAGCTGCTGCCGCCGGCACTAAGGAGAAAATTGCAGAGGTAAAGGCTAAGTTACTTGACGGTTCATTAAAGGTATTTGATACCGCAACATTTACCGTTGATAATAAGACTTTAACATCTTATATGGCTGATGTTGATACTGATGCTGCTTACGCTAAAGATACCGAAGCTATAGCTAATGGTGCATTTGAGGAATCTAAACATCGTTCCGCTCCTTACTTTGATATCAATATCGATGGCATTACCTATCTTAATACTGCCTTCGGTGAATAATTAATTAATTTATGGGCGGGGCATAATACTGTCCCGCCTGTGCTTTTAAATAACTTTGAAAATTATAAATAATCTTGTTAATTGTTATTTTCAAAATTATTTAGGGGGGTAAAATAGTGGCTGCAGCAGCAATAGAACTTAAAAATATTACTAAAACGTTTGGTAGCGTTGTTGCCAACAACCGTGTTTCACTCTGTGTTAACAGAGGAGAAATTCTTTCAATATTAGGTGAGAACGGAAGCGGTAAAACAACACTTATGAATATGATTTCAGGCATTTATTTCCCTGATGAGGGTCAAATCTTCATTGGTGGGGAAGAGGTTGTAATCCGTTCTCCTAAAGACTCTTTTAAATATAAAATCGGTATGATTCATCAACATTTTAAACTTGTTGATGTTTTTTCGGCTACAGAAAATATCGTATTAGGGCTTGAAGATAATAATAATTTCAACATTAAAAAATCGGCCCAAAAAATTAAAGAAATCTCCGATATGTACGGTTTTGAAATTGACCCGATGAAGAAAATTTATCAAATGTCAGTTTCAGAAAAACAGACGGTTGAAATTATAAAGGTGCTTTACCGTGGTGCTGATATTTTAATTCTTGATGAGCCGACTGCTGTCTTAACCCCTCAGGAGACACAAAAACTTTTTGCAGTGCTTCGCCGTATGCGAGATGATGGAAAAGCCATTATTATTATAACTCATAAGCTTCACGAAGTTTTATCCATTTCCGACCGTGTTTCTGTACTCAGAAAAGGGGAATATGTTGGAACCGTTAATACTAAGGAAACAAATGAATCTGAGCTTACCGAGATGATGGTTGGTAAAAAAATAGAATTGAATATTTATCGTAGTAATCCTGAAAATCCAGTTGACCGTTTAGTTGTTAAGGGACTTAATTGTGTTAATTTAGAGGGAATTAAATTACTTGATAATATTTCCTTTACAGCGAAATCGGGTGAAATTTTGGGAATTGCCGGTATCGCAGGCAGCGGCCAGCGTGAATTACTTGAATCCATAGCAGGACTTCAGCATATTGATTCAGGTGAAATTACATATATCAATCCAAAAACCGACGCTCACGAAAATTTAAGGGATAAGACACCCATTCAAATCCGTGATTTAGGTGTAAGACTGTCTTTCGTTCCCGAGGACCGCTTAGGAATGGGTCTTGTAGGTAATATGGATATAGTTGACAATATGATGCTCAGAAGCTATTCTAAGGGTAAGTCAGCCTTTCTTGAAAGAAAAGCACCAAAATCTCTTGCAGAGAAGATTATTGAGCAATTAGAGGTTGTAACACCCAGTGCCAACACACCTGTAAGACGCCTTTCGGGCGGCAACGTTCAAAAGGTACTTGTAGGCCGTGAAATTGCCGCATCTCCAACCGTATTTATGGCGGCGTATCCCGTAAGAGGCCTTGATATCAACTCTTCGTACACCATTTATAATCTCTTGAATCAGCAGAAAGAAAAGGGCGTTGCCGTAATATTTGTTGGTGAGGATTTAGACGTTTTATTAGAGCTTTGCGATAGAATTTTAGTTTTGTCTTCAGGTAGAATTACAGGCGTTTTAGACGGAAGAACTGCTACAAAAGAAGAGGTAGGTCTTCTTATGACGAAATCAGATTTTGAGAAAGGGGAGGAGTTAAATGGCTAAATTAGATAAAGCTCCCCGTGAGCCTTTTTTCCACATTGTTAATCGTGGACGCGATGCTATTGTTTGGTGGAAGGCTTGGATTATCAGAATTACCGCCGTTTTAATTGCGCTTGTTGTAAGTGCTTTAGTAACTGTTGTTTTAACGGGCCAAAACCCCTTAAGCGTTTATTCTACTATGATTGAGGGCGCTTTGGGAACAGAACGCCGAATCTGGAATTTACTGCAGAATACCGCAATGCTTCTTTGCGTTGCCTTAGCGGTAACTCCTGCCTTTAAAATGAAATTCTGGAATATAGGCGCCGAGGGTCAGGTTTTGGTTGGCGGTTTAGCTACCGCCGCTTGTATGATTTTCATCGGTGATAAGGTTCCGTCTGCCATACTTTTAATTATTATGGTTCTTGCAAGTATGGTTTCAGGTATGGTCTGGGCGCTTATTCCTGCAATTTTCAAGGCTAAATGGAATACAAACGAAACCTTGTTTACCCTTATGATGAACTATATTGCCATTCAGATTACCTCATATTTTGTATATGAATGGTCTGTACCTAAAGGCTCTGGTCAGGTTGGTATTATTAACCTTAAAACCAAGGTTGGCTGGTTACCCGTTATTGGTAAATACGATTATTTGTTTAATATTCTAATTGTTGTTTTAATTACGGTTTTTATCTTTATTTATATGCGTTACAGCAAACAAGGCTATGAAATTTCGGTAGTAGGTGAGAGTGAAAACACCGCCCGTTACATTGGAATTAACGTTAAAAAGGTAATTATCAGAACGATGCTCATTTCGGGCGCTATATGCGGTATTGCAGGTCTTTTAATTGTAGGCGGTACCGACCATACCATTAACCCGAATACTGCGGGAGGACGCGGTTTTACAGCCATTATTGTTTCTTGGCTTGCTAAATTTGACCCGCTTTATATGGTGCTTACTTCACTCTTGATTGTATTTATGCAAAAGGGCGCAGGCGAAATTTCCACACAGTTAAGCCTTAACCAGTCTTTCTCCGATATTATTACGGGTATAATTATTTTCTTTATAATCGGTAGTGAATTCTTTATTAATTACAGTATTAAATTCAGAAGCCAGAAGAAAGGGGAGAATGCATAATGTTATTATCTTTTTTTCAGCGTGCAGTAATTCAAAGTATCCCTTTGCTTTTCGGCTCAACAGGTGAAATTCTCACCGAAAAATCGGGTAACCTGAATTTAGGTATCCCTGGCATTATGTATGTTGGCGGTATAAGTGGTGTAATTGGTGCATTCTTCTATGAGGGCGCTGTTGGTCCCGAAAATATTGTACCTGCTATTGCCATTTTAATTACTTTACTCTGTGCTATAGTAGGCTCTCTTTTAATGGGATTAATTTATTCCTTTCTGACAGTAACCCTTAGGGCAAATCAGAACGTTACAGGTCTTGCTCTTACAACCTTTGGTGTAGGAGTAGGTAATTTCTTCGGTGGCTCTCTTATAAAACTTGCCGATAGCGACGTTCCATCAATTAGCCTTACTGCTACAAGTAATTGCTTTAAAGCTACCTTACCGTTTGCCGAAAAGCTTGGTTGGTTCGGAAAAGCCTTCTTGTCGTATAGCTTTTTAGCCTATACAGCCATTATTGTTTCACTTATTCTGGCATTTGTGCTTAAAAGAACAAGGGTTGGCTTAAATCTTCGTTCGGTTGGTGAAAGTCCTGCAACTGCAGATGCCGCAGGTATTAACGTAGCTCTGTATAAGTATATGGCAACCTGTATCGGTAGCGTTATAGCCGGCCTAGGCGGTTTATATTACGTTATGGACTATTCTCACGGAATTTGGTCTAATAACGGATTTGGAGATAGGGGATGGCTCGCTATTGCCATAGTTATCTTCGTTATTTGGAAGCCCGATTTCAGTATCTTAGGCTCATTGCTCTTCGGCGGATTATTTATTGTATACAATTATATTCCTGGTCTTGGAGTTGCAACTCAGGAATTATTTAAAATGCTTCCGTACGTTGTAACCGTAATTGTATTAATAATTATCAGTTCACGTAAGAAAAGAGAAACTCAGCCACCGCAAAGCCTTGGATTATCATATTTCCGAGAGGAACGATAGTTTTCTACAGCGGTATTATCTTATACCGCTGTATTT
>JAZRKE010000036.1:0-2227 GCA_045646145.1 Acutalibacteraceae bacterium
AGGTAAAAGAAATAATAGCAATCCAGTAACCTTGTTCATTATAGTATGTAAGGATATAAACTGTTTTTTAGAAACATATCCCCGTATGATATTCCCAATTTTGATAATTGCTATTACACTTACCCATATCCATAACCACCCAGGAATATGAATTGTTGACAACAATTTAATCAAAGATACTGCTACAAATACAAGGTCTGCTACCGTATCCATCTTAGCCCCAAATTCACTAGCACTGTTTGTCTTTCTTGCAATAGTTCCATCTATCATATCACTAAAACCACAGAGGAGATATATGCTATAAAACGCCTCTGAAAACACAGGAAAGAACAGCAATAAAATACTGCCAAGAATACGAAAACTTGTGAGTATATTTGCAACATTCTTTATCATCTGTTCACCTACAAATCTAAAATTTTTCCAACTGTTCGACATATTGGAATTTGTCGCTCCGTCAAACTGAAAGTTTCTAGTGCTTATCTCTTTGTGTACTTTAAAAGTAATACTCCTTTTATTACCAATAACAAAAATACCACAATTATTGCATATGTTTCTCTTGTCATTGCCAAAAATAAAACAAGCAAAATACTAAATACCATTGATACACCTGTCATTGTTTTATTACATTTTTCCATTGCGAATTTTGTTAGCAACAATTTAATTATACCTACTACAACAAGTAAAACAAACATAATCCAATGTAATATACGGTTCAATGATGTTGTCTGAGTATATGCAAATAGATTTACGGTGTAAACAAATCCATCCTCCACGTTTGGATAAATCGGTAAAACAACTAAAATAAAAGAACATACATCCAAAATTCCAAATAGTAAATCACATATACTCCGCAAATTTGATTCGTTTTCTTTTTCCGCAATGGAAAGCACTTTTTCACTTGATAACAACTCATCAATTGTTACCGAAAAATAATTTGATATTTCTTTTAATGAATCAATACTTGGATATCCTCTTCCCGACTCCCATTTTGATATAGCAGTTCTAGATACATACAATGCTTCTGCTAATTCTTCCTGCGTAAACCCTCTATTTTTTCTCAATTCTTGAAGTTTTTCATGAAATTCCAAGATATAGCCTCCTCTTCTTCTCCCTTATAACACAACAAAACACTCGCTTTGTAGATACAAAACAATCCAAAACTGAGCATAATAGAACCAACAATATCCGTCAACCAATGTACACCGGAAATCAGTCTGCCTACTACCATAAAAGAAGAAAAACAAATAACAAAAACTTTTATAATCCCTTTAAATATTACTCTGCCTGACCTACGATTTACTTGCTCAACAAGTGTCGGCATTACACAAAGTACAAGAAGCGTGGTTGATGATGGATAGGAAGCCTCTAAAAATCCTTCAATAAGTATTGGTCTGTAATTGATAGGTATCATCTCAAAAATAAGATAACCAAATATCACTATAACGTAATATATTCCCAAGAATATAATGTCGTAGTCCACTTTAAGAAGATTTCTTCTTTTTATCAATTGAACAAATCCAATCCCTCCAAATATCATACAAATAAAAACTGGAACAAGCCCCATCCAATCTGTGATATTATAGACTTCCATGTGCACACCTGTTAATTGGTGAAACCAGCAATTAATCTTTGAAAAACCAATATTCGTTCCATTTACCCCGAGTGGCTGCACATCTACCTTTTGTATCAATAACGTCCAAATAATAAATGCTCCAATAAATATGCTTCCTAAAAATAATAATCTTTTTCCTTTTTTCTTCATTATTGTTTGTCCTTTCACTTTTTAGTTCTGCCAATAGGCTGATTTAAAAGTAGCAAAAGACATCAAAAACATAAAGAAACGCAGTGTCACATAGGTGATACGATGCGTATCACCCATGAAAACACTGCATCTTTCTCGTTTAATTAGAAAATTTGTCCTGGAAGTTTTAATTTTTCTTTATAAGAAAATTCCTTATCAAATTCTTCCGCCTCTTCTTCATTCACAAAATATCCTTGTGGAGGAGTATATTCTCCTGTTATTCCACTTAAATATCCCGGAATTAATTCTTTACAAAGGAAGAATGAGGAATCCGCATCTTTTGGCAAGCCATGATAGCGAATCCCATACTCACTTGCAAATGTGAATCCGCTTTTTCCATAAAAGTTAATATTACCTTCAAAGCACAATGCCCCACATCCAAGTTGTGTAGCTTTTTCTAAAGAGTAATCCAACAATTTCTTTCCA
>JAZRKE010000037.1:0-84727 GCA_045646145.1 Acutalibacteraceae bacterium
GATTCTAAAATCTTCAAATGTAATGCGACCATAATTTATGCTAAACATAGTTGTGAATTATTGGATTTTATTCCCAAAACTGAAACAAACGCTGATAGTTCTCCTAGCCATTAGCAATTTTTACATGCTTTTGTTTTAATCCTTTTTTGTTAAAATATAAAAACTTTAAGTTTTCCTGCACTCGTATCATTTCGGGTGCAGAAAAATCAGGGGACGGTTAGAGGGAGACAGAGGGACGGTTAGCGTGAAACCAAACAGCAAGAAAAAAGCAAAAAGGGTACACTAAAACAAGCCGAGGAAATCCCCAACTTAAAATAGGAATATTAAATTCCAAGGGGAGACAGAGGGACGGTTCTCCTGTCTCCTATGACAGACTGAGTTTTGATCACAGAAGTCGGTTCTCTGTGCTAACAAAATTTTCTGTTTATAAAATGTATTCATTTTATAATTCCTCCTTAATTAAAAGGGCGGTCGGCGATAAACTGATCGCTTTTTCGTTTTCTTTTTGTTAATCAAAGCATTATTTTTGAAAAACTTGAAAAAATATCTTGCATTTATGATTTTGCTGTGATATAATACTTTGGCTAATGTAAATTAGCAGAATAATACACACATTCCGTTTTGTGCAGTAGGTGGCGACGAATGATACACGTCGAAAACTGTAAACTGTAAGCGGGATGGAGGAAGAACCTCAGGAGGAAAAACAAATGGCAGTAGTATCAATGAAACAGTTGCTCGAAGCAGGCGTTCACTTCGGCCACCAGACAAGAAGATGGAACCCTAAAATGGCTCCTTATATCTTCACAGAACGCAACGGCATCTACATTATCGACCTTCAGAAGACCGTTAAGAAGTTAAACGAGGCATACTTCTTTGCTCGTGACATCGTAGCAAACGGAGGCGATGTTCTTTTCGTAGGTACCAAGAAACAGGCTCAGGATTCTGTAAAAGAGGAAGCAATACGCTGCGAAATGCCCTTCGTAAACGCTCGTTGGCTTGGCGGTATGCTCACTAACTTTACAACCATCCGCGGCAGAATCAGAAGGCTTAAACAGCTTCGCGAAATGGAAGAGAACGGCACATTCGACCTTCTCCCCAAAAAGGAAGTTGCAGGACTTAAACTCGAGATTGAGAAACTTGAAAAGTTCTTAGGCGGTATTGAAAATATGAACAAAATTCCGGGTGCATTATTTATTGTTGACCCGAGAAAAGAAAGAATTGCTGTGGCAGAGGCTAAGAAGCTCGGTATTCCGATTATCGCCATCTGCGACACCAACTGCGACCCCGATGAGGTTGACGCTGTTATTCCGGGTAACGATGATGCTATCCGTGCAGTAAAGCTTATCGCTGAAACTATTGCATCTGCAGTAATTGAGGCTCGTCAGGGCGAACAGGGCACTGCTGAAGAAGCTGCAGAAGAGGTAGCAGAGGAAGCAGTAGAAGAGGCAGTAGAAGCTGCTGAATAATTAAAATATATTCGGAGGAAAATAAAATGGCTTTTACAGCAAAAGACGTACAGGCGTTAAGGGAAAAAACCGGTTGCGGTATGATGGACTGCAAAAAGGCACTTACCGAGTGCGATGGAAATATGGAAGCAGCCGTTGACTATTTAAGAGAGAAGGGCTTAGCTTCTCAGGCTAAAAAGGCAGGCCGTGTTGCTGCTGAGGGTACCGTTTGCGCAATCGTAAAGAACGGCGTTGGTGCACTCGTAGAAATGAACGCTGAGACCGACTTCGTTGCTAACGGCGCTGAATTCAAGGCTCTCGCTGAGAAAATCACAAACATCGTTATTGAGAAGAATCCTGCTGATATGGATGCTTTACTTGCTTGCAAGCAGGACGGTCAGACCGTAGAAGAAATGGTTCAGGAGTTATTCCTTGCTATTCGCGAGAATATTAAGATTCGTCGTTTTGCTCGTTTTGAGGGCAAACTCGTATCCTATGTTCACGGCGGCGGTAAAATCGGTGTTATGGTTAAATTTGATACCGATGCCGATGCTGACAATGCAGAACTCGTTGCAATGGGTAAGAATGTAGCAATGCAGATTGCAGCTATGAATCCTGCATATCTCGACCCCGCTTCTGTTCCTGCAGAGGTTATTGATAAGGAGAAGGAAATCCTTATCGCTCAGATGAAGGAAGATCCCAAGATGGCAAACAAGCCCGAAATGGTTCTCGCTAAAATCGTTGACGGTAAGATTGGCAAATACTATAAAGAAAACTGCTTGGTTGAACAGCAGTATGTTATCGACGGCGACCTTACCGTTGGCAAGTATGTTGACTCTGTTGCTAAAACAATCGGCGCTGCAGTTAAGATTGATTCCTTTGTTCGTTTTGAGAAAGGTGAAGGAATTGAGAAGCGTGTTGACGATTTCGCTAACGAAGTTGCCAGCATGATTAAATAAGATTTTGCATTAAATTCCGCATTTGAAAAAATGCGGAATTTTTTTTGCAAAAAGGTATTGACAAAATTTTTTATTGTGCTAATATACTCTTGAAAATTAAATATTGCTTTGGCAAAAACGGGGTGTCCGCCTTATGAAAGCAACAAAGAAAAAAACAATAGATAAATTCGACGAAGCGGAAATTTTAAAAATGGAACAAGATTTTCTCAGCAGATATTATTCTGTAGGGAATAAAAAGCCGTTGTTTGTGCTGTTTAAAATGTGCAGGGGGTATTATGGTAAACTCATAATATCCGCTATTTTTTGCGTTTTACAGCTAAGTGCTCTGCTCTATATTCCAATTGCAACTGCAAATATTATTGATGCAATAACCGTTGGTAGCTCTGATTTAATAAGAGGGCTTGTTGTCGAATTTTCTATCGTTGCGTTTTTGTTAATTATTAATTATCCCTTGCAAAAAATTTATATGACAACGAGAAATGATGCAATGCGCTCTATTGAGGTTGCTCTTAGGGGCGCTATTATTACTAAACTTCAACGCCTTACTATTCAGTTTAATAAAGAAATGGAGTCGGGCAGAATTCATTCGAAAATTATCAGGGATGTTGAATCAATAAGAAATCTGATTTTTCATCTCCACACCAGAGGCATACATATTATTGTAAATGTGGTAACTGTTATTACTGTGTTGCTTATTGGGGGCAATTGGCAAGTCCTTATTTTCTTCGTTCTTTGTGCTCCATTTTTCTTAATAATTAAAAAAGCTTTTCGGAAGAATTTAAGGGAAGAGAACTCTATGTACCGTAAAACCATGGAGGTTACGAACGCTAAAGTTGTTGATATGGTAAATCTTATACCCATTACTAAGGCTCACGGTTTGGAGGATTATGAAATTGAAAAGATGACGGGGCTTTTAAGTGCTGCCGCCCGTGCAGGATACAGAGTTGATGAGGTTAACAATCGCTTTTCGGTTGCAAATTGGTTGCTTATGCAGGTTTTCCGTTTTGCTTGTCTTGGAGTTACGGTGTATTTAACTTATATTGGCGAAATGACAATCGGTCAACTAACGTTGTGCCAAACCTATTTTGTAACATTTTTAGGATATGTTTCAGAATTACTCAATTTAATGCCGATTATTTCTGCGGGAACTGAGGCTGTAAATTCTATTGATGAAATTTTGAGTTCTGAAGATGTTGAAGATAATGAAGGCAAAGAAATATTATATAATTTAAAGGGGAACTTTGAATTTAAAGATGTAGTGTTTGAATATCGTGACGGAAACAAACACGTGCTTGACGGATTAAACCTCAAGGTTAAAGCAGGTGAAAAAATTGCTCTTGTAGGTGAATCCGGCTCGGGCAAATCAACACTTGTAAATCTCGTAACGGCATTCTATCTTGCAGATAGCGGAGAGGTTACGATTGACGGTAAAGATATTAAGGATATAAATCTTAAGGATTATAGAAAGCGTATTGCGGTAGTTCCTCAAAACAGTATTCTTTTTTCAGGTACAGTTCGTGAAAATATAACATACGGTTCGCCGAATATAAGTGAAGAACAACTAAATAAGGCGATTGAACTTGCCTGTCTTAACGATGTTATTGCCGATTTGCCTAACGGTGTTGATACCGTTATTGGCGAGCGTGGCTCTAAGCTTTCGGGCGGACAGTGTCAACGTGTATCAATTGCACGTGCTCTTATCCGTGACCCCAAGGTAATAATTTTCGACGAGGCTACAAGTGCGCTTGATACTGTATCTGAAAGACACATTCAGCAGGCAATAGATAATTTATCACGAGATAAAACTACCTTTATTGTAGCCCACAGGCTTTCAACCGTTAAAAATGCAGATAAAATCGCTGTAATTAAGAACGGAAAATGCGTCGAATTAGGCACGTATGATGAACTCATAGCGAAAAAGGGTGAATTTTATAACTTCAGAAATTTACAGGTGTGAAGAAAGGCGGAGATTTTCTCCGCTTTTTTATATTAATGATTTGTAAATATAAAGTATTTCTAATTGACTTTAATTATAATATAAATTATAATAGGTATAAATAAAAGTTAGGATGTGTAAAGTATGCAACCGACATATAAAAGAGTTCTAATTAAACTGTCAGGCGAGGCACTGGCAGGAGAAAAGGGAACAGGTATTGATTTTGATAAGGTGCTGGATGTTTGCAAATCTATAAAGAAATGCGTAGATATGGGTGTTCAGGTGGCACTCGTTGTGGGCGGAGGTAACTTCTGGCGCGGTAGGTCTAGCGGAAAGATGGACAGAACCCGTGCCGACCATATGGGTATGCTTGCAACCGTTATTAACGCCTTAGGCCTTGCTGACGGACTTGAGCAGGTAGGCCTTGTTGCCCGTGTGGAGACCGCAATTGAAATGCGCGCCATTGCCGAGCCTTATATCAGAAACCGTGCAGTTCGTCATTTAGAAAAGGGCAGAGTTGTGGTTTTCGGCTGCGGAACGGGTAATCCCTTCTTCTCAACCGATACAGGTGCGGCTCTTCGTGCAGCCGAAATCGGTGCCGATATTATCTTCAAAGCCACTAATGTTGACGGTGTTTATGATTCCGACCCTAAAAAGAACCCCGATGCCAAGAAGTTCGATACACTGTCCTATATTGATGTTTTAAACAAGGGGCTTCATGTTATGGATAGTACGGCGGCATCACTTTGTATGGATAATGAAATACCGATTCTTGTATTCAACCTCAATGACCCCGACAATATTGTAAGGGCTATGCAGGGCGAGGCTATCGGTACAATAGTTAAATAAGTTTGGAGGATAATTTTATGAATACCCTAATTAATAACACTCAGGAAAAAATGGAAAAAACCGTTGCAGCGCTTGAGAGGGACTATAAGGCTGTTCGCCTCGGCCGCGCAACACCTGCCGTGCTGGATAGAATTTCGGTTGATTACTACGGCGTTCCCACACCCATTCAGCAGATGGCTGCTGTATCTGTACCCGAGCCCAGAATGCTTCAGATTCAGCCCTGGGATGCTTCAACCTTAAGGGAGATTGAAAAGGCAATTCAACAGTCAGATATCGGTATTAATCCGCAGAATGACGGTAGAATTATCCGCCTTGTTTTCCCGCCTCTTACCGAAGAAAGACGTAAAGAGGTTGTAAAGGAAGTTCGCAAAACTGCTGAGGATAGCAAGGTAGCAGTTCGAAATGCCCGCCGTGATGCGCTTGAAAAGTTAAAGACTATGAAGAAAAATTCCGAGATTACTGAGGATGATCAGGCGAATGGTGAGAAGAAAATTCAGAATTTAACCGATAAGTTCTGTAAAGAGGTTGATGACCTCGCAACATTGAAGGAAAAAGAAATTTTAGAAATCTAACAATTTAAAAACCATCAGGCGTGTAGCCCACACCTGATGGTTTTTTGAAAGGTGTTAATATGTTTTCAAAAAAACAGACCGAGCGGTATATACCCGAGCATATTGCCATTATTATGGATGGCAACGGCAGATGGGCTAAAAAAAGAGGACTCCCCCGAAATGCAGGTCATGCTGCAGGCTCTAAAAAGTTTAAGGATATAGCGAGATATTGCAATAAAATAGGGGTAAAGCACCTGACCGTTTATGCCTTCTCTACCGAGAATTGGCGCAGACCTATAGAGGAAGTTCAGGGCATTATGAATATTTTAAGGGATTATCTTAAGGATTCTAAAAATTATATTAAAGAGAACATAAGGCTCACTTTTATAGGCGACAGAACTCCGCTGCCAGATGATATAAAAACCCTTATGGCTAATGCCGAAAAGGATTCCCTTAATGCTACGGGACTTACCTGCCATATAGCCGTTAATTACGGCGGCAGAGATGAGATTGTTAATGCTGTAAAACGGATAAGCGAAAAGGGCATAGCACCACAGGATATCACCGAAGAATTAATTTCAGCAAATCTCTACACAAGTGATTATCCCGACCCTGAGCTGATTATAAGACCGAGTGGGGAGCTCAGACTCTCAAACTTCCTTATCTGGCAGGCGGCATACAGTGAATTCTGGTTTTCTGATGTGCTCTGGCCCGATTTTTCTGCTAAGGATTTAGACAGGGCTATTGACGACTATAACAAGCGCAACCGTCGTTTTGGAGGGGTATAATATATGAAGACAAGAATTATCTCGGGCGCGGTGCTCGTGCTTATAACGGGGGCAGTTATTTTTTCTACACTCTATTTTAATCTGCCCATAATATTAACCCTGTTTTTAACCTTTCTTGGAGCTACTGCTACCTATGAAATGCTATCTCAGACGGGTATTGTTAAAAATCGGCTGCTTATTATCGGCGCCGTTACATATTCTGCTGTAGTGCAGCTGATATATGCTTATCTAAATGGGTACATAGGCTATATTATGCTCGCTTATGCCTGTTTTTCTCTCGTTATTTGCTTTGTGGAAAAAATGAGCTATAAAAAAATTCTTATGGCGGTTATAATGCCTATACTGTTAAGCTTCTGCTTCAGTTGCATAAATACCCTTTTATCAATAGGTCTTGTGCATTTGATTTTACTGCTTAATTTTTCCTCCGTGTGCGATTGCGGCGCATATTTTGTTGGCGTAACGCTTGGCAAACATAAGCTCTGCCCGAAAATCAGCCCTAAAAAAACGGTTGAGGGTGCAGTGGGAGGAATAATTCTCAGTATGATAGTTACTGCAATTCTTGCAAGGCTGTTCGCGCTCGAAAATCTGCAGCTGCTCGTTTTAATTACACCGCTATTGTGCGTTGCAGGAATAGCCGGCGACCTTTTAGCCTCGGTAATTAAAAGAATAGTGGGCATTAAGGATTACGGAAAAATAATTCCCGGGCATGGCGGAATAATGGATAGATTTGATAGTATACTTTTAATAGCCCCGATTTATGTGATTTTGTATTCGTTGGTTGGGTGAATAAAATGAAGGAACTAATAATTTTAGGCTCTACAGGCTCTATCGGTACACAGGCGATTGATGTTTGCCTTAAAAACAATTACCGTGTAACAGGTCTGGCGGCTGGAAAAAATATAAAGCTGCTTGAAACACAGGCAAGACTTTTAAAGCCCTTGGCTGTTGCGTGTAGCGATATTGAAGCCGCTAAGGAACTGAAAATAAAACTTGCCGATACCGATATTAAGGTGCTCTCGGGTGTGGAGGGCGTTTGCGAGTTAGCTCAAGGCAGGGGAGATACGGTGCTCAATGCAATAGTCGGTATTGCGGGACTCCGCCCCACACTTGCCGCAATAAACTCGGGCAAAACCATTGCTCTTGCTAATAAGGAAACCCTTGTAACGGGCGGTGAACTTGTAAAACGGGCGATTAGAGAAAACAATGTAAAGCTACTGCCTGTTGACAGTGAGCATTCGGCAATTTTCCAGTCTTTACAGGGTGTACCTGAGGACAGTGTGCGTAAAATACTGCTTACAGCCTCCGGCGGTCCTTTTTATAATAAGACAAAAAAAGAACTTGAGAATGTAACTCCCGCCGATGCACTTAAGCACCCGAATTGGTCGATGGGGGCAAAAATCACAATAGATTCGGCAACGTTAATGAATAAGGGCCTTGAGGTTATTGAGGCGGTGCATCTTTTTGATATAGCACCAAAGGATATTGAGGTGCTTATTCACAGGCAAAGCATTCTGCATTCGGCGGTGGAACTCACCGACGGTGCAGTAATCGGTCAATTAGGCACCCCCGATATGAAGCTGCCTATTCAGTACGCGCTGACCTACCCTGAGCGTAAGGGTCTTTGCGGTGAAAGGCTGAGCCTTACCGATATTGGAACGCTCACCTTCGAAAAACCTGATACCGATACCTTCAGGTGCCTGGCCATATGCATAGATGCAATTAACAAGGGCGGACTCAAGCCCACCGCCGCAAACGGTGCAAATGAAGAGGCGGTAAGACTATTTTTAGAGGGCAGAATTAAGTTTTTACAGATTGCCGAGCTTGTACAAAAGGCAACCGATTTACAGAAAAATGTAACCGAGTTTACTATTGAGGATGTATTTGAGGCTGATAAACAGGCAAGACAAGTAGTAATTAATAGTATTGGAAGGTGATTGAAATAACTGCATTTTTATCTTTCCTAAATAACGTATGGCCTTATGTGGTAGCGGTGCTGCTTTTCTTAGCGCTTATTATTATTCACGAATTCGGCCACTTTATAATGGCTAAATTAAACGGCGTAAAGGTAAATGAGTTTGCCGTTGGATTTGGCCCCAAACTCTTTAAATTCACAAAGGGCGAAACAAAGTATTCGGTGAATTTAATCCCACTCGGTGGTTACTGTGCTATGGAGGGTGAGGATGAAGAAAGTGAAAATGAACGTGCTTTTTGCAACAAAAAAGCGTGGCGCCGCTTTATAATTGTGGCGGCAGGCGCCGTTTTCAATATATTGCTGGGTGTATTGCTTGTAAGCCTTTCTTTGATTCCCGGTCAGCGTTTTTCCACAACAACCGTAGCAAAATTTGCCGAGAATGCTGTAAGTCAGCAGTCGGGACTAAGCGAGGGCGATAAAATCATAGAGGTTGATGGCAGAAGAATCTTCACAACCTATGATTTAAGTTATGCCTTTACCGGAATTCCCGACGGAACGGTTGATTTAAAGGTTGAGCGAAACGGGGAGAAACGGGAGCTTAAAGACGTTAAGTTTGCAACCGAGAGTCTTGATGGAATTAATTATATTTCTGTAGATTTTTATGTGTATGGAGAAGAAAAAACCTTTTTAAACTTTGTAAAGCAGACCGGACTTCAAACGGTATCGTATATGAGGGTAGTGTGGTTTTCACTTATAGATTTAATAGGTGGAAAATTCGGTCTTAATGCCATTTCGGGACCTGTCGGAGTTACCGCCGCAATAGGCACTGCCGCAAAGCACAATGTTCTTAATATTATTCCTATAATGGCGCTTATAACCATTAATTTAGGTATTTTAAATCTTCTTCCCATTCCTGCTTTGGATGGCGGCAGACTTGTTTTCATTATTTATGAAATGATTTTTAAAAGACCCGTGCCACCAAAAAGAGAGGCACTTGTTCACACAATAGGCATTGTGATTTTATTTGCCTTTATGATATTTATAACCTTTAAGGATATTTTGAAACTAGCCAAAGTATTCTAACCCAAACCAACCTAAAAGGGCGGGTTTGAATGCTTTGGCTAATAACGGGGTAGATTATGTACAAAAATAATCAGACTAAAAAAATAAAGGTCGGTAATATTTTTATCGGCGGCGATGCGCCAGTAACAATTCAGTCGATGCTGAATGTACCTGCAAATGATATAGAGGGTAATGTCCGTCAGGCTATAGAGCTCGAGAAGGCGGGCTGTGAAATTGTGCGCGTATCGGTGCCCGATAAGGCGGCGGTAGAGCTTATTTATAAAATTAAAGAGCAGATAAGTATTCCGCTTGTTGCCGATATTCATTTTGATTACCGCTTAGCCATTGAAAGTGTAAAGGCGGGTGTAGATAAGGTAAGAATTAACCCCGGCAACATCGGCAGTATGGATAATGTTAAAAAGGTAGCCGACACCTGTAAAGCGGCAGGTGTGCCGATTAGAATCGGTGTAAATTCGGGCTCACTCGAAAAGGAAATTCTCCATAAATACAGCTCTCCCACACCCGAGGCTATGGTGGAAAGCGGACTTTATCATATATCACTTCTTAATAGATTTGATTTTGACGATATTGTATTGTCTCTTAAATCGTCAGACACACGGCGCACCTATGACGCCTATGTAGCGGCGGCAGAAAAGTGTAATTATCCGCTTCATATAGGCGTTACCGAGGCGGGTACAGAAAAAATGGGAATAATTAAATCTTCGGCGGCTCTGGGCGGACTGCTGCTTCGCGGTATAGGTAACACAGTGAGAATTTCACTTACCGATAATCCTGTAAGAGAGGTTGAGGCGGCGAAAAATCTGCTTAAAGGTATAGGTCTTAAGCAGGGAGGAATTAAGTTTGTCTCGTGTCCTACCTGTGGCAGAACAAAAATTGATTTAATCGGTCTTGCAAAAATGGCAGAGGAAAAACTTGCTGATATTGATAAAGACCTTACCGTTGCCATAATGGGATGCGTGGTAAACGGACCGGGGGAGGCAAGAGAAGCCGATATCGGTATAGCCGGTGGGGACGGCTGTGCGGTGCTTTTTAAAAAAGACGGCACAAAACGAAAAATCCCCGAGGCGCAGATACTTGAAGAACTACTTAGTGAAATAGAAAAAATGTAATTTGGGGTTGAATTTAATGGCTTCGGCTAAATTTTGGGAGGCTTTCGGCACATTTCTGCCCGAAAATATATTGGGCATATTTGAAAACAGTGAAGTGATTTCTTGCGATATTTCGGACAAGCCAAGGAATATTGCAGTACACCTGTTTTCTGATACATATATAAATATATCCGTAATAAAACAGGCAGAGGATTTTATAAAAGAAGCCTTAACTCTTATCTCGGCAGAAATTTCGGTTGAGTATCCATCATCTGCGCTGGATGTGGAAGTATGTAAGGATATAGCAGGGTATATAAAAACTAAATATGCACTTTTAAACGGATATTTTAACGAAGCTGAATTCACACTTGACGATAATGAGCTTGATATCTGCCTTAAATACGGTGGCTTAAAAGTTATAGAATCTATAAACTTTGAAGGACTGTTTAATGACCGCTTAACTGAGTTTTTCGGCAAAACACTATCAATAACCTTTTCGGGTCAGACCGAACAGGTCGAAATGCCTGTTCCCGTCTCAGAGCCTAAGGTAAGGCAGAAGTCAGAGCCTAAGGCGGTAGCTCAAGAAAATGAGGAACTATATAAACTGCCCCCAAAGGATGGGCTGCCAATTTATTTAGAGAGTGCAAAACTATTTTACGGCAGAAGAATAGACACCAATATCAAGCGCCTTACAAGTATTCCTGCCCCCGATAGCCCTGAAGCAAAGGTTTATATTTCGGCTTTTGGTGAGGTTTTCGGTGTGGAAACACGAGAAATTACCACCAAACGCGGAAAACTGATGATTATAGTGAAATTCGCTTTCAGCGACGGCACCAATTCCTTCAATGCCAAAATTTTTGCCGATGCCGCACTTAAAAACCAATTGAAGCCGCTTAAAAACGGCGCCTATGTGGTTGTGAACGGCGACTATGTGTATGACAGTTGGGCAAAGGAGTTTATTGTAGAGGTAAGCGCTCTTGCAACGGTTAAAAAATATGTTGCAACCGACGATTATGATGGACAAAAGCGTGTAGAACTTCATATGCATACCAATATGTCCTCTAAGGATGCGGTGTCGAGCGCTACCGATATTATCAACACCGCCGCTTCCTACGGACATAAGGCGGTTGCTATCACCGACCACGGCGTTGTTCAGGCATACCCCGAAGCTGCCGCCGCAGTTAAGGGGCTTAGAAAGGCGGGTAAGGATTTCAAGGTAATCTATGGCGTTGAAGCATATTTTGCCGACGATACCGAGGAAAAGGATATAACCAAACTACCGCGCTACCATCAGATAATTCTTGTTAAAAATTTAGTGGGACTTAAAAATCTATATAAAATAGTTTCAAGCGCACATCTCACTAATTTCTATAAAAGACCGCTTTCCCTAAAAAGCGTTATTGATGCTCACCGTGAGGGGCTGATTTTAGGCTCGGCGTGTGAGCAGGGTGAACTTTATCAGGCAATTATTGCGGGTAAACCCCACGAAGAACTTATAAGAATTGCTAAATATTATGACTATCTCGAAATTCATCCGCTCGGAAATAACGAGTTTATGGTGAGAAAATCGGGCGAGGTCTTAACCGACCGCAAGGGTAATGTTAAGGAAAATCCGCTTGCCCACGTAACCAGCCTTGAGGTTATAAAGGATTTCAACCGAAAGGTTGTTGAGATTGCCGATGAATTAGGGCTTCCTGTTGTGGCAACGGGCGATGTGCATTTCTTGCGTAAAGAGGATGAAATTGTCCGTAAAATACTTATGGCTGGTCAGGGCTTCGATGATTTTGATAATCAGGCTCCGCTTTATTTAAAAACCACCAAGGAAATGCTCGATGATTTCGATTATTTCGGCGATCGTGCCAAGGAATTCGTTATTGATAATCCGGGTAAAATTGCCGATATGATAGACGGCGACGTTATTCCCGTCCCCGAGGGCAACTATCCACCCGTTATTGAGGGCTCGGATGAGCAGCTTCGGGATATTTGCTGGAACAGAGCGAGAAGCACCTATGGGCATAACGGCGAAATCCCCGAAATAGTTTCAAAAAGGCTTGAAAAAGAGCTTAATTCCATAATTAATAATGGCTTCTCCATAATGTATATGTCGGCGCAAAAGCTTGTTGCCTACAGTGAGGAAAACGGCTATTTGGTAGGTTCGCGAGGCTCGGTTGGTTCCTCCTTTGCCGCAACCATGGCGGGTATATCCGAGGTTAACCCACTGCCGCCGCATTACTATTGTCCCAACTGCCGCCACAGTGAGTTTTTCGATAAGGGTGAGGTAGGCTCAGGCTTTGATTTGCCCGAGAAAAACTGCGTTATATGCGGTACACCCTATAAGCGCGACGGTCATAATATCCCGTTTGAGACCTTTTTGGGCTTTAAGGGCGATAAGGTACCCGATATAGATCTTAACTTCTCAGATGAATTTCAAACCGAGGTTCAGAAATACACCGAAACTCTTTTTGGTAGTGAAAATGTATTTAAAGCAGGAACTATATCTACTATTGCCGAAAAAACCGCCTACGGTTTTGCCAAGGCTTATGCCGAAAAGAAAAATATAATTCTTTCCTCTGCCGAGCTTAACCGACTCGCATCAAAGGTGGAAAGCTGTAAAATCAAAACCACAACAGGTCAGCACCCCGCGGGTATGATAGTTGTTCCCAGAGATAAGGAGATTTACGATTTCTGCCCAATTCAGCACCCCGCCGATGATACCAATTCAGATGTAATTACAACCCATTTCGACTTCCATTCAATTCACGATACTATATTAAAGCTTGATGAACTCGGACACGTTGTGCCCACAACCTATAAATACTTGGAGGAATACAGCGGAATACCCGTAAGCGAGGTTTCGATGAGTGACAGCAAGGTATACAGCCTTTTCGTTTCTCCCGAAGCATTAGGCGTTACCCCTGAGCAGATTGATTCGAAAACCGGCACCTTCTGTCTGCCTGAATTCGGCACAAAATTTGTCCGCGAAATGCTTACCGACTGCCGTCCTAAAAACTTCTCCGACTTATTGCAGATTTCGGGACTTTCCCACGGAACCGACGTATATCTCGGTAACGCAAAGGATTTAATTGATAACGGCACCTGTACCATTTCAGAGGTTATCGGTACGCGTGATAACATTATGGTATACCTGATTCAGCAGGGTATGGATGAAAGCCGAGCCTTCAAAATCACCGAAACGGTAAGAAAGGGCTTGGTGGCAAAGGGTAAGGTATCCCCTGAAGATTGGGCAAAAATGGAAAGCGATATGCGAGAAGTCGGTGTGCCGGAGTGGTATATTAAAAGCTGTTATAAAATCAAGTATATGTTCCCGAAGGCCCACGCTGCCGCCTATGTTATCTCGGCGCTGAGGGTTGCGTGGTATAAGGTTTACCGTCCGCTTGAATTTTATTGTGCTTATTTTACTGCCCGTCCTGAAGATGTTGATGTTCCAACCCTTATGAAAGGTAAGGCTGCGGTGAAAGCATATATTCAGATGATAAATGCTAAGGGCAGGGATGCAAGTAAAAAGGAGCTTGATGTTTATAACAATATGCTCATATTCAATGAAATGTTAGAGCGCGGCATTGAGATACTCCCTATCGACCTTAAAAAATCACACGCTGTTAAATTTGTTCCCGAAAACGGCAAAATGCGTCTTCCCTTCGGAGCGCTATCGGGCGTGGGTGAACGCGCAGCCGTTTCCCTTTATGAAGCGGCACAAAGCGGAGATTTTATTTCAAAAGAGGAGTTTCAGGCATCGGCCGGAGTATCCAAAAGCATTATTTCCGATTTAGATGCTTTAGGTGCTCTCGGGGATTTACCAGATACTAATCAGATTTCTATTTTTTAACAATTTTGTAACCTTTTAATTATGCAGTATGCTAAAATTCACAAAGCATACTGCATATTTTTTGTTTAAAAAGTCAAAAATTCATTGAAAAGGTTGCAAAATTGTAACCTTGTGGTATAATAATGACTGTAAATGTTAAAATTTTGTAACTTTTTCGAAGGAAGGTTTTTATGAAAGAAAAGATATCTTATATCTTATCGCGAATAAAAAATACCCCCCACTTTGTAAAGTTAATATGTTTTGCAGCTGTATCTGTGGCAATAATCGGCGTAAGCCTTTTAGCGTCGGGTGTAACAGTGGCTTATAATGTAAATTATGGCGGCGAGATTATCGGTCAGATAGCATCTCCTGACGATTTTTCACAGGCGGAGCAGTTGGCGATTGAGGCTATTTCAGCCGAAAATGCGCAGCAGTATATTTATAGCCCCGAGTTTTCACCCGTTGTAACCCTTAAAAGCCGCAATAGCGAGGCTGATGCCGTGGCGCAAGGAATTCTTGAAAACACAAGTGAAATTGCAAAGGGTAATGCCGTAACCGTTAACGGAAATGTTATTGTTGCGGTTTCGGAAAGCACCGATATTAACGCATATCTTGATGACAAGCTTTCGAGCTACAATATAGAGAAGTATGAGTGCGTATCTGAATTTGTTGACGATGTGGCTGTTGTTACTACCTACAGTCCTCTTAAGAACTATGTAAGTGAAGAAAGCTTGAGCGAAAGTCTGGCTACACTTAGTGTTAAAACAACCGTTAAGGAAACGGTTGATGTAAAGCTCTCCTATAAAACGGTTACTAACCGTACATCAAGCCAGAAGGTTGGTTATTATGCCGTTACCATTAAGGGTGTGGACGGTCTTAAGCAAAAGGTTGATAATGTAACATATGTAAACGGCGTAGAGGTAGGACGTGAGTCGATTGAGGATGTAGTTGTGTCCGAGCCTGTAAATCAGGTAGTAACAATAGGCACTGCTCCGTCGGGAACAGGCGGCTCAATGCTTTTCCCCATCCCAAAAAGCGCTTATTATTATATCAGTACTTATTACGGCATCGACCCGGGCGATAATCAGATGCATCACGGCATTGATATTGCGGTTGGCAGAGGCACCCCGATTTATGCCGCATTGGACGGCACCGTTACAGATGTCGGCTATAGAAGCGATTACGGTTATTATGTAGTAGTTGAACATAGCGGCGGCATCAAAACCCGATATGCCCACAACTCGCAGAATCTTGTAAAGGTGGGTCAGACCGTAGCTAAAGGGCAGACCATTGCTTTAGTAGGTTCAACCGGCCGATCAACAGGTAACCACCTGCATTTTGAGGTAATTGTTAACGGAAACCGCGTTAATCCATATAACTATATAAAATAAGCTGTGAAATCTCGCAGCTTATTTTTTTATTTAAATTCCATTTTTACCCTTGAAAGAGTGAGTGTAATTAAGTATAATAATATTATTAATATTTTTAGCGAGGGGAATTATGGCAAAGGTCGGTTTTGATAACGAAAAATATATAGCACTGCAATCACAAAAAATTAAGGAGCGCATAAAGCTTTTTGGCGGAAAATTGTATTTAGAGTTTGGCGGAAAACTTTTTGATGATTTTCACGCTTCCCGTGTGCTTCCGGGTTTCTCGCCCGATAGCAAGGTTAAAATGCTCTTAAAGCTTAAAGAACAGGCAGAAATAGTCATTGTAATTAATGCAGGTTCTATCGAGGCTAACAAAAAGCGCGGAGATTTAGGTATTAGCTATGATCAGGATGTACTGAGATTAATCGACGCCTTCAGAGCAATAGGTCTATATGTCGGCAGTGTTGTTATCACCTGCTTTAGTGAACATTCCTCGGTTATTAAATTTGAAAACCGCCTTAAAAACCTCGGAATTAAGGTGTACCGCCATTTTACTATAGAGAATTACCCCTCAGATATTCCCCATATTGTAAGTGAAAACGGCTTTGGTAAAAACGATTATGTTGAAACCGAGCGTTCTTTGGTGGTTATTACGGCACCCGGACCCGGTAGCGGAAAGATGGCGGTTTGTCTTTCTCAGCTTTATCACGATTATTTAAAGGGTATCAAATCGGGCTATGCTAAATTTGAGACCTTCCCTATATGGAATCTTCCGCTTAAGCACCCTGTGAATCTGGCTTATGAGGCGGCAACCGCCGATTTGAGCGATGTTAATATGATAGACCCGTTTCATTTAGAGGCGTATGGGGAAACCACCGTTAATTATAACCGCGACATCGAGATTTTTCCTGTACTCAACGCTATGATGAGCAAAATTATGGGAGAAAGCCCCTACAATAGCCCTACCGATATGGGTGTTAATATGGCGGGCTATGCCATTTTTGATAATGATGCGGTGTGCGACGCGGCACGTCAGGAGATAATCAGGCGCTATTACAAAACCCTTGTTATTTCAAAGCTTGATTCTGCCCATAATCACGAGGTTTTAAACCAAGAACTAATTATGCAAAAGGCGGGTTGTTCTATAGATGACCGCAAAACCGTTGATGCCGCGCTAAAAAAGGCAGAACAAACAAATGCACCTGCCGTAGCAATTGAACTGCCCGACGGTAAGATAATAACGGGTAAAACCTCATCACTACTAGGTGCCTGTTCCTCGGCAATGCTCAATACACTTAAAGAGCTTGCCGGTATTCCCGATGCCATTAATTTAATTTCCCCCGTTATTATTGAGCCGGTGCAGAAGCTTAAAACCGAATATATGGGTAACCATAATCCAAGACTTCATATTGATGAAATTTTAATAGCGCTCTCTATCTGTGCCGCAACCGATGATACGGCCAGATTGGCGCTTCAGCAGTTACCCAAGCTTCACGGCTGTGAGATGCATTCCACAGTAATTTTAGCAGCAGCGGACGAGCATGCACTCAGAAAACTCGGCATAAATGTAACAAGCGAGCCGATTCACGAAACCAAAAAACTATATCACGCAAGATAAGAAAATACAGTTGGATTTTTCCAACTGTATTTTCTTAAAAAACCTCTTCAAATTACTTAAAAAATATGTTATAATAAATTGATTAAAATAGAAGGAGTATTGTTTGTGGAAGAAAAGGATAATATACAAACAAATTCAAATATAATCTGCGGCAGAAACTCGGTAATGGAGGCTGTGCGCTCAGGCAGGGAAATTGACCGTTTGTTGGTAGCGCACGGGGCTGCTTCGGGAAGTATTCAGGCAATAATTGCTAAGTGTTCTGCAAGGGGGATTTTAATAAAAGAGGTTTCGCCTCAAAAGCTCGATTATCTCTGCTCGGGCAGTCTTCATCAGGGGGTTGCCGTTATGATAGCGGCTCAGGAATATTCTACTGTTGAGGATATAATGGAATATGCCGCTTCTAAGGGAGAGGCTCCGTTTATTGTGATATGCGATGAGCTTGAGGACCCGCATAATTTAGGTGCAATTATCCGTTCTGCCGAGGCGGCAGGCGTTCACGGTATAATAATTCCTAAAAGGCGCTCAGCATCCCTTAATGCAACGGTTGCTAAGAGTGCATCGGGCGCGCTTGAGTATATGCGCGTTGCCCGTGTTACAAATATACCCTCCACCATAGATGAGCTTAAAAAACAGGGCGTCTGGGTATATGGTGCCGATATGGACGGTAAGGATTACACCACCTTTGATTTCACGGGTGCTACTGCGCTTGTAATTGGTAATGAGGGCAGGGGTATAGGTAGATTGGTAGGAGAAAAGTGTGATGAAATCGTAAGCCTTCCGATGTGCGGTAAAATCAATTCGCTTAACGCATCGGTAGCGGCAGGTATACTTATGTACGAGGTTGTTCGCAAACGAAGATAGGAGAATTTAAAGCTATGGGATTTTTTAAAAAATCGCGCCACGCTAAACGGGGTAAGGACGATTATGTTCTGCCTATAGATGAAACCGAGGTAGCCCCACTCGAATATAAAGTAAATCCTCATCGAAATGATACTCACGCTCCCCACGTCTTAACGGCGGAGGAGGTATTGGGTATTAATTCTCATGCCAAAAATTCCCCCAACTCTATAAAAATGCAGGGGGCAAAGCCTCCCGTTTCACCGCTTGATAATTTAAGAAAAAAGGTTACAACTGCTCAAAGCACTGAAGGTACCTCGGGGCAAAATGCAACCTCGGTAACCGTAATGCCCAACATTGAGGCTGCTTCCACTATAGTGAAAAAGGAAAAGGACGATAACAATTCTCTGCTTGAGAAATGTATGCCTTTTATCACCGATGGGGGATACAAGCCGGAAGAAAAACCCGATTATACCTTAGAGAGCGTTGAAAGTATTATAAATTTAACCGAAAAGAAATTTTCTAAGCTGTTCACGGAGCTTGAAATTGATAGGTCAAGCGTTACCTATGATGCACTCTCCAAAGAGAAAAAGGCACCTGTTATACAAATAGAACCCGAAAATACTAAAGAGAGTCCTGAACCCCCGCAAACGATTCCTATGCAACGCGTAGAAATAACGCAGGATACTAAGGCATTGGCAATCTCGGATATTGATAATGACATAGCGCTTACCAAAACGGTTTCGTTTGAAGCCGTTTCAAATAATAATGACTTTGAGGATATAACCAGCGGCACTAAAATTTTGGATTTGTCGGAAGAGATGTTTGAACAGCCACATAAAAGCAACAAGATTGAAAATTTACCCGAGCTTTCAGCTTCCTCCGATTTTGAAGTGCCCGATGATTATAAATCTCCACAGGATTTAAAAAGGGTTGCAGCGAAACTTAAGCTTAAGCGTAGAAATTCCTTTTTAAAGATGTTTTTCAATCTGTTACTCACAGGGGTGCTCTCAATATCCCTTATTCCTGACCTTGGCGTAGCACTCTTATCAACACCAATGTCGTTTTATATTACTATGGCGGTAATTTTCCTTGTAATGCTTATAGTGAATTTCGATATTTTTTTATCTGTTAAATCTCTTTTCACTCCCCGTAAGCAGTCATCAGCCACGGTTGGAGTAGCGGCACTTTTTGTGGTATTATACTCTATAATATCAATAATAAATAATGTAAATTTCTTTGACGTGATTTTTTGTCTTGCAATAATTCTTTGCTTTAAGGCTATAGCCAGCTTTATTAAAAGCTCGGCGGTTCTGGGTAATTTCCGCGTAATTGCTTCAAAAGGTGATAAATACGGTATTAAGCTCATAGACGATAAGCAGACAACCTTTGCTATGGCAAGAAATTCTATTGAGGGGGATGTTCTTGCGGCTTCGAGTGTTAAAACCTCGAATATACAAGATTTTCTTAAAAATACTTATTCCGATACCGCTCTTTGCGGCGCACTTTTAAAATTGCTCGTTGCAGTGCTTACGGTATCGGTTGCAGCGGGAATAGTTGTTGCGGTAAGGCAGACTTCATTACTTGCATTTTTTGAATTATGTTCCTTTGCGCTTATGATTTTTGCCGCACCTACGCTACTGTTTGCCGACGTTCTGCCCTTTAGCCGCGCGGCTAAGAGGCTTAATAAGCTCGGTGCAGCGCTCGTTTCGGTAAATGGTGCTAAAAAGCTTGATATGGCTAACGCGATAACGCTTACCTCTTCTCAGCTTTTTCCCGACGGTACGCTTTCCCTCCACGATATGAAGGTGCTTGACAATAATAATATCGATGCCACGCTTATCGATGCTGCCGCAATTACAAATGAAATCGGCAGTCCGTTAAAGGGGATTTTTAATTCCATAGCCAAAACAACACCCGTAGACATTCCCGAGGCTGACACAATTAAGTACGAGGAGCGTTTGGGTATAAGCGGTTGGATTAATGACCGCCGCATATTTATAGGCAACCGCACTCTTTTAGAGGCGCACGGAATCTCCACTCCGCCAATAGAAGTGGATAGGAAAATTCTTCGTCAGGGCTATTTTCCTGTATACCTTGCAGTTAACGGTAAGCCCTGTGCACTTCTTGTTGTAAAGTATAATGTCAAACGCGAAATTGCGGTGCGTTTGCAACGCCTTGTTAATATCGGCGTTACGTTTTTGGTGGATAGCTGCGACCCCAATTTAACAAGCGAAATGATTTGTGATTATTTCGGGCTATATAGCGAATCGGTGCGTGTGATGGGAGGACTCGGCTGTCAGCTCAATAAAAACACTACCGAATTCCAGGAGAATTTTTCTTCCCCCGCCTGTCATAAGGGCGGACTTTCAGGCCTACTCGAGATATTCTGCTCGGCAGGAAAAATAAAGAAGGGTGTTAATATGGGCGCGGGCTTGCATATCGCTCTTTCGTTGGCTCTTTTGCTTTTCTTTGTGTACAACTCTCTTGTGGGTGCAGTTATGCCGTTTGACAGTATGTTCGTAACTGTAGGAAATTTAATTTCATTTGCAATTTATTTAATTGCTTATCTGTTTATTTGAAGTGAGTAAAAAGTGATGGAATTTGTGAAAAAATATTTTAATTTGAGCATTCCTTCAAATATTGTTTATATAACGGCAGTATGTGTTTTTTTACCCTATCAATTGTCTTCCGTAATCCTGTTGGTTACAGTGGGTTATATATTTGTTAAAAAAAATATTAGAACCGATATTTTTTGCCACACAGCTTCGTTTTTAATACCTGTGTTCACACTTATAACTTTGATTACGGCAATTTATTTTAAAAACTGGTTGGGACTTGCCGTTTCGGTAATTTTCTTTCTCATTTTTGTTCTCGGTTTCTATATAAGAACGGTTATGACCGAGGAAATTTTCGAAAAAATGCTCTCGGTTTTATGCGGCTCTTCAATATTCGCCTCGGCCGTTATACTTTTTGAGAAAATCATCTATTTTGGTGATAAAACCCACCGTTGCTTCGGTGATTTTATGCCGGGCAAAATTTATTCCAAGATTGCTTCGTTTTATTTTAGCCCCACCTATCTCTCTGCGTGTATGGTCGTTGTGGTTGTAATTTGCGCATATAAGGTAATTTACCGCAAAGGACACCTGCCGTACTATTACCTAACGGCATTTTTATCAATGATGACCATTTATTTTGCGGGCAGTATGTTTGTGTGGGTAAATGTATTTGCGGCGATTGCAACATTTTTAATTATAATCCGCCACCGCAGACTCTTAGCGGCATTTTTAGCCGTTGTAGCGGCGGCGGGGGTAGCGCTGTTCTTTGTTCCCGATATTCTGCCGCGCCTGTCGGAATCAATGCTTACGAGCGATAACCGAATTCTAATCTGGGATTTAAGTGTGGCTTCCTTTCCGCAATCCCCATTTTTCGGTCAGGGCTTTCAGACCTATGGGCATATTGCCAACCGCCTTATTAAAGAGGGGGTAGAGGGTATATATTCTGCTTATCACGCCCACAATATTATTTTAGAACCCTTGCTCAGCTTTGGTATAGTAGGAACCGGAATAATAGCCGCATTTATATTTGCGTATCTGCAAAAACTTGTTTTATGTATGCAACTTCGCCGCAAAAGTCCTATTTGGGTTATAATTTTATCGGTAACGGTAGGTATTCTTATTCACTGTATTATTGATATGACAATGCTGTGGATTCAACCTATGATACTCTATTGCCTGATTTTTGGCGGAATAGGTGCCGACGAAAAAGCAATATCAAATATGTTTAAAACTCTTAGGGGGTAAAATAAATGGAAAAACAGAAATTTTATATTACAACGGCTATTGCCTATACATCCCGCAAGCCGCATATCGGCAACGCTTACGATATAGTGCTTGCTGATATGATAGCCCGTTATAAAAGGATGATGGGATATGACGTATTCTTTTTAACAGGCTCTGATGAGCACGGTCAGAAAATTGAGGAATATGCTAAGGGTGCGGGTATTACACCCAAAGAATATGTTGATAATATTTCGGATCAGATTAAAGACGTATGGAACTCTATGAACACAACCTACGATAAGTTTATTCGCACAACCGATGATTATCACGAAAAGGTAGTTTCAAAAATATTCAAGAAGCTTTATGAACAGGGAGATATTTACAAGAGTGAATATGAGGGTAAATACTGTGTGCCCTGTGAATCCTTTTTTACCGCATCCCAGTTGGTTGACGGCAAATGTCCCGATTGTGGCAGAGAGGTAACCGATGCTAAGGAGGAGGCTTACTTCTTAAAGCTCAGCAAATATCAGGATAAGTTGCTCGAATATTATGAGCAAAACCCCGATTTCATCAAGCCCGATTCCAGAAGAAATGAAATGGTAAATAACTTCTTAAAGCCGGGCCTTGCCGATTTGTGTGTATCGCGCAGTTCCTTTAAATGGGGCGTTCCGGTTGAGTTTGACCCTAAGCACGTAATCTACGTTTGGATAGACGCGCTTTCTAACTATATTACAGGTGTCGGTTACGACCCTGATGGTAGCGGAGAATTATATAATAAATATTGGCCTGCCGACCTGCACGTAATAGGTAAGGATATTGTGCGATTCCACACAATCTATTGGCCTATAATCCTTATGGCGCTTGGTCTGCCGTTACCTAAGCAGGTGTTAGGACATCCTTGGGTGCTTGTGGGCGAGGATAAAATGAGCAAATCCAAGGGCAACACCATATATGCCGATGAGTTAGCTAAGCGATTTGGTACCGATGCCGTAAGATATTATCTGCTCAGTGAAATTTCCTTTACCAATGATGGCTCCATTACCTATGAAAGCTTTATAAATAAGTTTAATTCCGACCTCGCTAACATCCTCGGAAACCTTGTTAATCGCACCGTTGCTATGACCAATAAGTATTTCGGCGGAAAGGTATCGTCAGGTAAAAGCGCAGGGGAATTTGATGCCGATTTAATCGCAACGGCTAATAATACGGTGAAAAAATACTGTGAGTATATGGATATCTATCATAATGCCGATGCTGTTGATACGGTTATGAACCTTGCTCGCAGACTTAATAAGTATATCGACGAAACTATGCCCTGGGCACTCGCTAAGGATGAAGCAAAGCGCGACTGTTTAGAGGCTGTACTCTATAATCTTTTAGAGGGAATTCGTCTGCTCTCGGCTTTACTTAGCCCCATTATTCCTGAGAGTGCAGAAAAAATTGCAGAATATATTGGAAATGGCGACAATACCTTAGAATTCGGAAAAACCGACGCATTTTCTGTAGGGGTTGCTCAGCCGCTTTTTGCCCGTCTTGATGTAGATAAGGTGTTAGCCGAAATCGCCGCCGAGGCTGAGGCTGGGAAGCAGGCTGAGAACACAGAAAACGTAGCCAAAATCTCGATTGAGGATTTTGCAAAGGTAGAGCTTACCGCCGCCAAGGTTACCGCCTGTGAGCCGATACCCAAGGCTAAAAAGCTTTTAAAGTTAACCCTTAATGACGGAAGCAGTAAACCGAGAACGGTGGCGTCTGGCATTGCTAACTACTATAAGCCCGAAGAATTAATTGGTAAAACGGTTGTTGTGGTATCCAATTTAAAACCGGCAGTTTTATGCGGCGTAGAGTCTAACGGTATGATTTTAGCGGCAGACTCTGGAGATAGCGTAAAGGTTATTTTCTTAGACGGAGTAGAACCGGGAAGCAAGATAAGATGACAAAACCAATGATTTTTGATTCCCACGCTCATTATGACGATGAGCGGTTTGACGGCATTCGTGATGAATTGCTTTTTGATATGCAAAACAAAAATGTATGTGGCATAATTCATCAGGCAATAGATTATGAAAGTTCAAAGCTCGCAGTTGAGTATACAAAAAAATACCCGAATTTTTATGCCGCAGTGGGTATTCACCCGCAGGAAATCAATGCCGATACCGTATTTAATGCCGATGATTTCAGCGTTTTACTAGAAAACGAAAAGGTGGTAGCGGTTGGGGAAATAGGGCTTGACTATTATTGGGACACCACATTTAAGGAAAATCAAAAGAAAATTTTAACACAGCAAATTGATTTTGCAGGGGCTAATAATCTGCCAGTTAGTTTTCATGACCGCGAAGCCCACGCCGATACCCTCGAAATTTTAAAAAGAACTAAGCCTAAGGGCGTGGTTCACTGCTTTTCGGGGAGCGTAGAGATGGCTCAGGAAATACTGAAATTGGGTATGTACATCGGTGTTGGCGGAGTTGTAACCTTTAAAAATGCAAAAAAACTCTGCGAGGTGGTTGAAAGGGTACCGCTTGAGCGCATTTTACTTGAAACCGATGCGCCGTATTTAGCACCCGAGCCCAATCGTAGTAAGCTAAATCATTCGGGGTATATTCGCTTTATTGCGGAAAAAATTGCCGAAATTAAAAAAACTCCGTATGATGACGTTTTAAAAATCACAACCGAAAACGCAAAACAACTTTTTAATATTTAATGAATAATCCCTCCTTAAGAGATAAAACTAATCTCGTAAGGAGGGATTTTCTGATGGATAACAATAAGAACAAAAACAACTGCCCGTCTAACAAACAAGATAACCAGAATAAAAACAAGCAGAACGACCAGAACAAAAACGAGCAGAATAATAAAAACAAGCAGTAAAAAAGAGGTGCAAAGCACCTCTTTTTTAGAGAAGGGGAACTTAATGTCTAAAATTTCTAAGGTAACGGCTTATGAAATGCTTGATTCGCGCAGTAATCCTACGGTGGCTGTCTGCGTGGAACTTTGTGATGGCGCTCGGGGATTTGCACTTTCACCCTCTGGTGCATCAACTGGCGCCTATGAGGCAATTGAATTGCGTGACAAATCGGATTCGCATTACGGTGGCAAGGGTGTAAAAAATGCCGTTCAGAATGTAAATGAAATAATAAGTAATGCGTTAATTGGTAAGTGCGCCTATAATCAACGCCATATTGATAATCTGATGTGTGAATTGGATGGAACACCTAATAAATCGGTGCTCGGCGCAAACGCCATATTGGCGGTATCGCTAGCGGTCGCACACGCGTCTGCTAATTCTCAGAAAATTCCGCTTTATAGGTATTTAGGCGGAATAAACGGCGCCACTATGCCGCGGCCTATGATGAATATTTTAAACGGCGGCGCCCACGCAAAAAATAATATTGATATTCAGGAGTTTATGATTTTCCCGCCCGTTGAGGCAGGGTTTTCTGAGGCACTTCGCATGGGAAGTGAAATATATAAAACACTTTCATCAATGCTGACAAACCTCGGTAAATCTACCGCTGTAGGTGATGAGGGCGGCTTTGCACCCGACCTTAAAAACGATGAAGAAGCAATAGAACTACTGTGTGATGCTATTGAAAAGGCGGGGTACTCGGTGGATGACGTTAAGATAGCGCTCGATATTGCCGCGAGTGAATGGTATCAGGGTGATGGACTCTATTTAAGGCCTAAAAGACACGAGGAAATATCCTCTAAGGGCTTAATTGATATGTACAGCGACCTGTGTGAAAAATACCCTATAATTTCTATTGAGGATGGTCTTTCTGAGGACGATTGGCAGGGTTGGAAAACCCTTACCGATACGCTGTCTGATAAAATTCAGCTTGTGGGCGATGACCTTTTTGTTACCAATAAACAGCGTCTTACTAAGGGTATAGAGTCGGGTGTCGGAAATGCGATTTTAATTAAACCCAACCAGATAGGCACCCTTACCGAAACGATGGATGTTATCACTTTAGCTCAGAAAAGCGGTTACAGGGCGGTAATATCACACCGTTCGGGAGAAACCGAGGACACAACCATTGCAGACCTTGCCGTTGCTACCAATGCAGGGCAGATTAAAACGGGCGCACCGGCCAGAACCGACCGTGTCGCAAAATATAACCGATTACTTTTAATTGAAAGCGAAATTAAATAGGGGTCCACAGGACCCCTTATTTTTATCTTAATCTTACCGATACTTCACCCATAAATAAATGCTCGGAAATACCGTTTGCTTCAACTATTAAATGTGCATTATCATCAATGCCGAGCACCTTGGCGCAAATTTCTTTTCCGTCTTTTTGGTAGTTAATTTCTTTGCCTATTAAATTTGATTTTTTGCGGTAAACGCTTAAAAATTCCTTATCTAAAAGATTTTTATAATAAAAATTAAAATTATCAATGATTTTTGCTATCAGTTTTTCTTTTATTTCGTGGGTGCAGGGTGCGTCATATACCGCCCCAGCTATTTCCCTTATATCCTCGGGAAAATCATTTTGAGGGGAGTAAAGGTTAATTCCAATTCCGAGCACACTGAAATATCCGTGCGCTGTGAAAGTGCTCTCACAGAGAATTCCGCTTACCTTTTTATCGTTTTTGTAAATATCGTTTACCCATTTAATCTTAGTGTCGGCGCCGCATATTTCGTCTATGGCATCACTCACCGCCACCGCCGCAGCGGGGGTTATAAGTGTAACATTTTCGGGGGAGAATTTGGGGCGCAGAAGAATGCTCATATATATACCGCTGTGGTCAGGGGAGAAAAAGGTTCTGCCAAGTCTGCCTCTGCCACTCGTCTGCTGTCTCGCAATTATAACGGTGTTTTCTTTAGCGCCTTTTAAACCTAACTGTTTAGCAGTATCATTAGTAGATGCAAGGCAGTCATATTCCAATATCTCGCACTGCGTTTTCAAATAATCCTCTATACTCATTTTATCACCGAAATTATTTTACAATATTTTTTCATACAGGTTTACCTTTTACGAAGCCTGATTGCCAAAACTGCACACACGATAATTCCTATCACAAAGGGAATGGCATAAAGGAATGCTGTGCTGGCAGGAGCACTATAACCTGCGTGTTGGGCACCGCAAAGCATATCACGATAATTATAGGCAACCACGAAACACATAATGTTGGATAATATAATCGCAAGTGCTGTAAATAAATCGCTCAACTTTTTCATATGGTTCACCTCTATTACGGTTTTTACAACTCAAATATACTAGATTTTTACAGTTAAGTCAAGTTGTAAAATGGTAATGTTTCATCACTAAAATGTTGAAATTTTTTTAAAATATGATATTATATTATGGGTGATAATATGATTAAAATTAACTTCGTCTGCCACGGGAATATTTGCAGAAGTCCGATGGCGGAATATGTTTTTAAATATCTCGTAGAAAAAGAGAATTTAAGTGATAAATTCTATATAACCTCGTCGGCGGTAAGTAAAGAGGAATTAGGTAACCCGATTCACTTTGGCACTCGCAGAATATTAACTGAAAAAGGCATACCCTTTGGCGACCACCGTTCAACCAAATTTACAAAAGCCGATTATGATGAATTCGATTACATTGTTATTATGGATAGAAGCAATCAGAGACTAATTAATCGCATAATAGGTGCCGATAATCCCGAAAAAGTGTATACCTTTTTATCTTTTGCGGGGGAGAACCGCGATATTGCAGACCCTTGGTATACAGGGGATTTTGAAGAAACATATCGCGATGTAATGTTGGCATCAAAGGCGTTTTTAAACTTTTTGAAGGAGAAGGAATTATGATTAAGGCTATCAGGCATTTTAATACCATAACACGCCACCGCCACGCCGTTATCTGCCACTGTATAAAGGCGGGTATAGGCTTTCAGGGGCTATTTCACGACCTTTCAAAGTATAGCCCCGCCGAGTTTTCCTCGGGCGCTAAATATTATCAGGGGACCAGAAGCCCTAACGATATGCAGAGGGAAACCTATGGTTACTCGAGCGCTTGGATGCACCACAAGGGAAGAAATCGTCATCATTTTGAATATTGGACCGATTATCATCCCGAAACACATATTGTAGGTCCCGTTAAAATGCCCTTAAAATATGTAATAGAAATGTTTTGCGACCGCGTTGCCGCCTGTAAAATATATAAGGGTGATGCTTATAATGACGCTTCGGCGCTTGATTATTTTTTAAATGCCAAAAAACGCAGAATAATACACCCTGAAACTTCGGACTTTTTAGAAAGTCTACTAAGGATGCTAGCTGAAAACGGCGAAGAAGCAACCTTTAAATATATAAAAAATCTTTTAAAACAAAAGAAGGATTATTAAATGAGAATTTTTGATAGTATTGCTCAGCTTGTAGGAAACACACCACTTTTAAAGATTTCCAACTACTGCGAAAAAAAGGGAATAAAAGCCAATATCTTTGCAAAGCTTGAATATTTTAACCCTGCAGGAAGTGCTAAAGACCGAATTGCTAAAAATATAATAGAAACCGCCGAGAAAAGCGGAGAACTGAAAACAGGCTCGGTTATAATCGAAGCAACCTCGGGGAATACAGGCATAGGTATTGCTGCTATTGGCTCGGCTAAGGGCTACAGAACTATAATCGTTATGCCCGAGAATATGAGTGAAGAAAGAAAAAAATTAATGCAAGGCTTCGGTGCCGAATTAGTGCTTACCGAAAAGGCACTCGGAATGAAGGGCGCCACCGAAAAGGCTGAGCAGCTCAAAAAGGAAATACCCAATTCCTTTATTGCAGGGCAGTTCGAAAATATGGCAAACCCCGAGGCTCATTATAAAACAACGGGTCCTGAAATATGGAACGATACCGACGGCAAAATTGATATATTCGTAGCAGGTGTCGGCACAGGGGGGACGATTTCGGGTGTCGGTAAATATCTTTTAGAGCAAAACCCCGAAATTAAGATTATTGCCGCCGAGCCGTATGAATCACAACTTTTATCCAAAGGAACGGCGGGAGCCCATAAGATTCAGGGTATAGGTGCTAATTTTGTGCCGAATACACTTAACAGAGATATAATTACCGAGATTATACCCGTAAAATCTGATGATGCTATTAAAACCGCTAAGGATTTAGCAAAATGCGAGGGCGCTCTCGTTGGAATATCCTCG
The DNA here is from genome assembly GCA_045646145.1 of Acutalibacteraceae bacterium. Taxonomy (GTDB): domain Bacteria; phylum Bacillota; class Clostridia; order Oscillospirales; family Acutalibacteraceae; genus SIG565. The sequence goes on from JAZRKE010000037.1 coordinate 29,164, forward strand.
GGTGCGGCACTCAAAGCGGCGGAAATCATCGCTAACAGACCAGAAAATGTGGGTAAAAATATCGTTGTTTTACTCGCCGATACGGGAGAAAGATACCTATCAACCGAGCTTTTTGCATAAAATTTGCATTATGCACTAATTTCTGCATAAAATTCAAAAAATACCGAAAAATAATTAATTTTTATGCAAAAAAGTGTTGACATTATGAATATTAAGGGTTATAATAGTCCTTGTTTTTAAAATACTGCTTCAGGAGGCAATAAAAATGAATAAAAATGATATTAAAAAGGTAGTTTTAGCCTATTCGGGCGGACTTGATACTTCCATCATCATTCCTTGGCTTAAAGAGAACTACAATAACTGTGAGGTTATTGCGGTGTCGGGTAACGTAGGTCAGGCCGACGAATTAGAGGGACTCGAAGAAAAGGCAATAAAGACCGGCGCATCGAAACTCTATGTGCTCGATTTAACCGAGGAATATGTAGATGAATATATAATCCCGACAATGAAGGCAGGCGCTGTTTACGAAGAGTATCTTTTAGGTACTTCACACGCCCGTCCGTGTATAGCAAAGGGACTTGTTGAAATTGCAATTAAAGAGGGCGCCGACGCTATCTGCCACGGTTGCACAGGTAAGGGTAACGACCAGGTTCGTTTCGAGCTTGCTATTAAGCATTTCGCACCCAATATGCCTATAATTGCTCCGTGGAGAGAGTGGGATATTAAGTCGCGTGAAGAGGAAATTGAGTACGCCGAGGCTCATAACATTCCGCTTAAAATTAACAGAGAAACCAACTATTCTAAGGATAAGAACCTCTGGCATTTATCCCATGAGGGTATGGACTTAGAGGATACAGGCAATGAACCCTTGTATGAAAAGCCCGGTTTCTTAGAGATGGGTGTATCTCCATTACAGGCTCCCGATAAGCCTACATACGTAACACTCGATTTCGAAAAAGGCATTCCTACCGCTTTAGATGGCGTCAAAATGACCGCTAAAGAGATTATCTTAAAGCTTAACGAAATCGGCGGTGCTAACGGAATCGGTATAATTGATATCGTTGAAAACCGTCTTGTTGGTATGAAATGCCGCGGCGTTTACGAAACCCCCGGCGGTACCATACTTTATAAAGCACACAATGTGCTTGAAACACTCTGCCTTGATAAGATGACAATGCACGAAAAGCAGAGATTATCCATAACCTTTGCTGAGCTCGTTTATAACGGTCAGTGGTTCACACCGCTTCGCGAGGCTCTTTCCGCCTTTGTTGATAAAACTCAGGAGAGGGTTACAGGTACCGTTAAGTTAAAGCTTTACAAGGGCAATATGATTAATGCCGGTGTATGGAGTCCCTATTCACTCTACAGCGAGGAGATTGCTACCTTTGGTGAGAGTGATTATGACCAGAAGGATTCCGCAGGATTTATTAATCTCTATGGACTTCCGATTAAGGTTCAGGCTATAGTAGACGGAAAAGATAAATAAGTTTTTTAGTCCTGTACTCAGTACAGGACTAACAGTGTTTTTAAGGAGTATAAAAATGGCTAAAATGTGGGCAGGCAGAACAAACGGTATAACCGATTCTGTCGCAGATGATTTTAATTCTTCGATAAGGTTTGACTGCCGTATGTACGAGCAGGATATTAAGGGAAGTATGGCACACGCGGCAATGCTCGCGGCACAGAATATTATACCTAAAGCTGACAGTGATAAAATCATTGATGAACTGGGTAATATTCTTACCGATATTGATAGCGGCAAACTGCCTATTGATATGACCGCTGAGGATATTCATATGTTCATAGAGCAGGAACTAACCCAAAGGCTTGGAGACGTGGGCAAAAAACTGCATACTGCCAGAAGCCGTAACGACCAGGTGGCTCTTGATATCAGGATGTATTTGCGTGTTGAGATAGAAAAAATTATAACGCTTACCAAAACCCTCATAGTCGCCATAACAGATAAGGCAGAGGAAAACAAGGCAACCATCGTTCCCGGTTATACCCATCTTCAGCGTGCCCAACCCATAACCTTCGGTCATCACCTTATGGCATATGCTTTTATGCTGCTTCGTGATATAGAGCGTTTAGAAGATACTAAAAAGAGAATGAATCTAAGTCCGATAGGCTGTTGTGCGCTTGCGGGTACTACATATAATACCGACCGCTATTTTGAGGCTGAGAAATTAGGCTTCGACGGTATTGTTATGAATTCCTTAGATGGAGTTTCCGACAGGGATTTCTGCGCAGAGCTGCTCAGCGCTATATCAATTCTTATGATGCACCTTTCACGTTTTTCAGAGGAGATTATCCTCTGGAGTAGCTGGGAATTTAAGTTTATAGAGCTTTCTGACAACTACACTACAGGCTCTTCTATTATGCCTCAGAAGAAAAATCCCGATATGGCGGAATTAGTGCGTGGTAAAACGGGCAGAGTTTTCGGCGATTTAATGGGAATTCTCACCTTGCTCAAGGGCTTACCCCTTGCCTACAACAAGGATATGCAGGAGGATAAGGAGGGCGTGTTTGATGCGGTTGATACTGTGAAAATGTGCCTTAAGGTCTTCGCCCCTATGGTTAGCACTATGAAGGTGCTAAAGGATAATATGATGGCGGCGGCGCAAAAAGGCTTTATTAATGCCACCGACCTTGCAGATTATCTCGTAAAAAAAGGTATGCCGTTTAGAAGCGCATATAAAATTTCGGGCGAAATTGTAGCCTACTGTATTAAGGGGAACAAGGTGCTAGAAACACTTACAATTGACGAATATAAATCCTTCTGCGATTTAATTGAAGAGGATTTATATAAAGACATCGACCTTACTGCCTGTGCCGAAAAGAGAATAAGCGAAGGCGGCACAAGCGTTAAATCGGTTGAAAAACAAATTGAATTTGTAAAAGGAAAATTGTTAAATGACTAAGGTTTTTATTGATGGCTCTGCGGGTACTACGGGGCTGAGAATTCACGAGAGATTAGCAGCAAGAAAAGATATAGAGCTGCTGACTTTACCCGAGGAATTCAGAAAGGACGAGGCGGCTCGCAGAGAGATTATAAATAAGGCGGATATTGTGTATCTTTGTCTGCCTGACGATGCCGCAAGACAAGCGGTGTCGTTTATAAGCGGCAACACAAGGGTTATTGATACCTCAACCGCACATAGAACCGACGATAACTTCGTTTACGGTATGCCGGAACTAACAGGACTGAGGGATAAAATCAAGGATGCACAGTTTGTAGCAAATCCGGGCTGTCATGCAAGCGGTTTTATAGCGCTAGTAGCACCGCTTATAGAAAATGGAATAATCAAAAAGGACGCTTTGCTTTCATGCACTTCGCTTACGGGTTATTCGGGCGGAGGCAAAAAAATGATAGCCGAGTATGAGGCGGAAAACCGTGATTTACTACTTCACGCACCGCGCCATTATGCGCTTTCGGGCACTCATAAGCACCAAAAGGAGATGGCGGTGCTCACGGGAATGGATAATTATCCTGCTTTTAGTCCGATAGTGGCACCTTTTTATAGCGGAATGCTCGTAACCGTACCGTTTTTTGCATCCACTATCGGTGGTACTGCCCAGGATATAAAGAATATTTATAAAAACTATTATAATGGCAAGGTAATCCGATTTACCGAGAGCAGCGACGAAAACGGCTTTTTATCGGCTGTGGCTTTAGGCGGTCGCGATGATATGGAGATTTCAGTTTTCGGAAATAGTGATAGAATTTTACTCGCTGCGCGTTACGATAATTTAGGCAAGGGTGCCTCGGGCGCAGCAATTCAGAATATGAACATAATGCTCGGTGTTGACGAGTGTTTAGGACTACAGTTTTAAGGATGATACATATGAAGATAATTTCAGGCGGAGTTTGTGCCGCAAAAGGCTTTAAAGCAAACGGTGTGCATTGTGGCATACGTAAAAATCGCACAAAAAAGGATTTAGCATTAATCGTGAGTGATATACCTGCATCTTGTGCGGCGGTGTATACCACCAATCTGGTTAAAGGTGCGCCACTTACAGTTACTAAAAATAACATAGAAAACGGCATAGCGCAGGCGGTTATCTGCAATAGCGGAAATGCCAACACCTGTAACGCGGGCGGTATAGAAATTGCAACCGATATGTGCAAATTAGTTGAGAACGCCACAGGTATTAACGAAAGGGACGTAGTTGTGGCATCCACAGGTGTTATCGGTCAGCCTCTGAGTCTCGAACCCATAAAGAACGCTATGGGGGCTTTGGTAGAGGGCTTAACGGCAGATGGCTCATTGGATGCGGCTCAGGCTATTATGACCACCGATACTATAGAGAAAGAAATTGCGGTTGAATTCACCCTTTCGGGTAAAACCTGCCGTATGGGCGGTATAGCAAAGGGTAGCGGTATGATACATCCGAATATGGCAACAATGCTCGTATTCTTAACAACCGACGCCGCAATATCCCCTGAAATGCTCAAAAAGGCACTTTCAAGCGATATTAAAAACACATTTAATATGCTCAGCATTGACGGAGACACCTCTACTAACGATATGGTAGTTGTTCTGGCTAACGGTAGGGCAGAAAACATACAAATCACCGAGGAAAATGAGGATTTTAAAACCTTTATGAAGGCGTTAAACACCGTAACGGTACATCTGTGCCGCACTATAGCAGGGGATGGCGAGGGCGCTACAAAGCTTCTTGAATGTAAGGTTACAGGGGCAGATAATGAAGAAACCGCAAAAACTCTGGCTAAAAGCGTTATTTGTTCAAGCCTTTTAAAGGCGGCAATGTTTGGTGCCGACGCTAACTGGGGCAGGGTGCTGTGTGCTATAGGCTATAGCGGAGCACAGGTGGACATTTCGGCAGTTGATGTGGCTTTTGCATCCGAAAAGGGCTCAATTTGTGTCTGCAAAAACGGAGCAGGTGTTGAATTCTCGGAGGAAAAGGCAAAGGAGATTTTGCTTGAAAACGAGATTGAAATTTTAGTAAGTCTGGGTAAAGGCGAATATACCGCAACCGCTTGGGGATGCGACCTTACCTACGATTATGTAAAGATTAACGGAGATTACAGAACCTAAAGGAGTATCTTTTATGTTAGATAATCATTTTTCAAATATGGAACGTGCCGAGGTGCTCACCCAGGCGCTACCCTATATTAAGCGTTATAACGGAAAAATAGTTGTCATAAAATACGGTGGTAACGCTATGATTAACGAACAACTCAAGCAACAGGTTATGGAGGATATCGTGCTTCTGTGGCTTATCGGTGTTAAGGTTGTGCTCGTTCACGGCGGAGGTCCTGAGATTAGTGAGCTTATGAATAAGCTCGGTAAAAAAGCTGAGTTTGTAGACGGACTTCGTGTTACCGATAAGGAAACGGTTGATATTGTTCAGATGGTCTTAGCAGGCAAAGTAAATAAGACTCTCGTTAATCTGCTTGAAATGAAGGGCGGCAAGGCTATGGGAATTTCGGGTATGGACGGTAGACTTATCGAGGCCGAAATTAAGGACGAAAGGCTGGGCTTTGTAGGAAGAATTACAAAGGTGCATATAAACCCTGTGCTCGATTTGCTCGAAAAGGGTTATATTCCGGTAGTATCAACCATAGGCTGTGATAAAGAGGGTAATGCATACAACATTAACGGTGATACCGCCGCCGCTTTTCTTGCAGGGGCACTCGAAGCCGATCGACTTATAATGATGACCGATATTGCAGGAATTCTGCGTGATAAGGATGATGAAACAACCATTATTCCCGAATTAACGGTGAGTGAGGCTAAAAAGCTTTATGAGGAAGGCATTATTTCGGGCGGTATGATACCTAAGGTAGACTGCTGTATTGAAGCTATCGAAAAGGGCGTTAAAAATGTTACTATAATGGATGGCCGCGTACCCCATTCAATCCTTATGGAATTATTGACAGACGAGGGTGCCGGTACAATGGTGAGGAATAAATAATGGTTTTTGAGAAGGATAAAAAATTTATCGCGGGTACATATAATCGCTTCCCTGTTGAGATTGTCTCCGGTAGTGGCTCGATTATGGTGGATGCAAACGGTAAAGAATATATAGATTTAGGCTCGGGTATCGGCGTTACCGCATTCGGTATTAACGATACCGAATGGAAAAACGCTGTTATAAAACAGATAAACCTAGTTCAGCACACTTCAAATCTTTATTATACTAAGCCCTGTGTGGAACTTGCCGAAATGCTTTGTGAGAAAACGGGACTTAGCCGTGTTTTTTTCAGTAATTCGGGAGCAGAGGCTAACGAATGTGCCATAAAGGTAGCGAGAAAATACGCCGCCGATAAAAAGGGACAGGACTATAATGTTATTGTAACAATAGAGAATAGCTTTCACGGCAGAACACTCACAACCTTGTCGGCTACAGGGCAGGAGCATTACCACGAGCTTTTCAATCCCCTAACACCCGGCTTTGTTCACACTCCGGCGAATGATATTGAGGCTCTTAAAAAAACTGTCAGTGAAAACAGGGTTGCAGGTATTATGTTTGAGTGTATTCAGGGGGAAGGCGGAGTTTTAAATCTCGATGCCGATTTTATTAAAGCGATTGAGCAAATTGCCAAAGAAAATGACATAATTACTATTGTCGACGAGGTTCAGACAGGCAACGGCAGAACGGGTAAAATGTACTGCTATATGCACTATGGTATTAATCCCGATGTTGTAACCACCGCTAAAGGCCTTGGCGGAGGGCTTCCCATCGGTGCCGCAATTTTAGGGAAAAGGGTAGAAAATGTTTTAGGCTTTGGCGACCACGGCTCAACATATGGTGGGAATCCAGTGGCGTGTGCCGCCGCAATTTCGGTTGTTAAGCGCCTTGATGAAGCACTTTTCTTGGAAATCACCAAAAAAGGCGAATATATAAGAAATGAATTCAAAGACCTCGAGTCAGTAGAGAGTGTTTCGGGTCTCGGTTTGATGGTGGGAATAAAGACAAAAAAAGAAGCCGCCAAGGTTGTAAAGGAATGTATGGAAAAGGGTGTACTATGCCTCACCGCCAAGGATAAGGTAAGGCTTTTACCCGCCCTTAACATTGAGTGGGAAACCCTTAAAAAAGCCATTAATATTATTAAGGAGAGCTTGTGATTTTATGAACTTAAAAGGTAGAAGTTTTTTAAAACTTTTGGATTTTACACCCGATGAGATTATGTATTTAATCGATAAATCGGCAGAGTTTAAGGCAAAAAAGAAGGCGGGTATACCGCATAGAATTTGCGAGGGCAAGAATATAGCACTCGTTTTTGAAAAAACAAGCACCAGAACCCGTTGTGCCTTTGAGGTTGCGGCGGCAGACCTCGGTATGCATCCTGTATACCTAGATCCGTCGGCTTCTCAAATCGGTAAGAAGGAAAGTATTGCTGATACCGCACGTGTACTCGGTCGTATGTTTGACGGTATTGAGTATCGTGGTTTCGGTCAGGAAAGGGTAGAGGAATTAGCACACTTTGCGGGTGTACCTGTTTGGAACGGCCTTACCAACGAATTCCACCCAACCCAGATTTTAGCCGACTTTTTAACCATCAAAGAGCAGTTTGGCGTTCTCAAAGGTAAAAAGCTCGTATATATGGGCGATGCGCGTTATAATATGGGCAATTCTCTTATGGTGGGTTGTGCTAAAATGGGTATGCATTTTGTTGCCTGTACCAATAAAAAGTATTTCCCCGATTCTGCCCTAATCGCCGAATGCGAGAAAATCGCTGAGTCTACAGGTGCCACACTCGAGTTCCTTGAAGATGTAGAAATTGCGACCAAGGGTGCCGATGTTATCTATACCGACGTTTGGGTATCTATGGGTGAGGATGCAGGCGTTTGGAAAGAAAGAATTAACGATTTAACCCCATATAGAGTAACCGAAAAGGTTATGAAAAATGCAGGGAAGACCGCAATATTTATGCACTGCCTACCCGCATTCCATGACTTGAAGACCACCGTCGGTAAGGAGATTTACGATAAGTTCGGAATTGATTGTATGGAGGTAACCGATGAGGTTATTGAAGGCAAACAGTCGGTAGTATTCGATGAAGCCGAAAACCGTATGCACACAATTAAGGCGGTAATGGCGGAAACCTTATAATTCGTAATTCTTAATGCGTAATGTGTAATTAAAAGCAGGTATTTTCCTTTCGGAGAATACCTGCTCTTGTCATATAAGATTTATTACAATCTTCCCTTTTTTCTCGGCTATATCTTTAAATTTAGATGCATTACTTGTGTTATGTAACACATGAGTGATAACATAATCACTATGCTCAATCATCCATTTATTACGGCTGATTATTGCATATTTAGGCGGCGTGTTTTCAAGTCCTTCCGGAAAAATATAATTATAATAATTGTTTTTGTTCATTTTTTGATTTTTTGTAGGAAGGTGTGAAAGAACAATTAAATAGTTGATATTCGAATATTCCTTTTTTAATAAGTCTAAGTTTTTCTTTACTAATTTATCAAAATTCCCGTGTGTTCCTACGTAAAATAAATTTACATTTTTATTTTCAATTAAGTCTATAATTACTGATTTTAATTTATCTTCTATTTCATATGAAGCATCTCTATGCCCCAAAAACGTACAGGTTGCCATGTATGCCTCCTTATTGACCAGTATAGCGGACAATAATTTGTTTCATTATAGCATAGAATACAAATAGTTGCAACCAATAATGGTCAAGACTATCGGAGGTGCTTTATGGAACAGAAAATCAGACGTGATTTAAATTTAGGTGATAATCTGAGAAGATTAAGGGATAAATCGGGTTTATCACAGGAAAAATTATGTGCAGAATTACAACTAAGAGGTTGTGATATAGGCAGAAGCACCTATGCAAAATACGAAGCAGGACAACTTAATGTCAAAGCAAGTGTTATTGTTAATTTAAGAAAGATATATAATTGTTCATATGATGATTTCTTTTTAGGTTTAGACTAAAAAACCGTACAGCTAAGCTGTACGGTTTTTATTTAGATTTGAAATGATTTTTTCAACACATTCTTCGGCTGTTAGTCCCGTGCAGTCTACTGTAATATCGGCGTAATGTTCATATAAATGGGTGCGTTCATTATAAAGCACATCAAGGGTAGTGTTTTCCGACATTACTATACCCCTTGTTTTTATGTTTTTAATTCTTCGCTCAATTTCTTCTAAGGGAAGCTTTAAATAAACAATTTTTCCGATTTCTTTAAGGTGCTTCATAGCCTCTTTCCCGTACACCGCACTACCACCCGTGGCAATAACGGTGTTATCGGCGTTTATTTCACTTAAAATATCATTTTCTATCACCTTAAATTCCTCTGCACCCTTTGCCTTTATTATTTCACAAAGAGGCATTGAAAGTTTTTGCTGAATAATCAGGTCGGTATCTAAAAAACTATATAACATAGACTTAGCAAGTAGCACACCGATTGTACTTTTCCCGCATCCGGGCATACCTATTAAGATGATATTCATAATCCCATCTCCTTATAAACCTATTATAATACAGAAAATTACAATTTCAACCCTTGACGAAAAAATAACAAATATGTATAATTAAATTAATCTGGTAAATATTAACTGAGAGGTGAAGTTTGTGTCAAATGCTTATGAGAAAATAAGTTACGGTCTGTTCATTTTAACTGCTAAAAACGGTGTTAAGGATAACGGCTGTATTATAAATACCGTAATTCAGGCTTCTTCAAGCCCTGAAAACCTTACGTTTGCCGTTAATAAAGCAAATTTCACACACGATTTATTACTTTTAAGCCCTAATTTTACTGTGTCGGTAATAAGTGAAAAGGCAGATTTTGGGCTTTTTGAACATTTTGGATTTCACTCGGGCAGAGAAACGGATAAATTTGCGGATTTCGATGCAACTCTCAGAACCTCAAATGGTACATTTGCTGTAACACGGGGCACAAATTCCTATATTAGCGGTACTGTATCTAAAACGGTTGACCTCGGCTCACACACCCTCTTTATTGCCAATGTGGCAGAAAAAGTAGTTTTGAATGATGATAAAAGCGCAACCTACTCTTTTTACCACACGAATATAAAACCGAAATCTCAAAACCAAAATAAAAATGGGACGGTCTGGCGCTGTAAAATATGCGGATATGAATATGTAGGGGAGAATCTTCCCGAAGATTTCATTTGTCCGCTATGTAAGCACCCCGCGTCCGATTTTAAAAAAATAGAAATTAAAGGAGAAACAACTATGGTAGAGAACAAATATGCTGGTACAAAAACTGAAAAAAATCTTTGGGAAGCGTTTGCAGGTGAATCACAGGCAAGAAACAAGTACACCTATTTTGCTTCAGTTGCAAAGAAACAGGGCTTTGAGCAGATAGCCGCCCTCTTCCTTAAAACTGCAGATAATGAAAAGGAACACGCAAAGCTGTGGTTTAAACACTTAGGCGCGTTAGGTGATACCGCCGAAAATTTAGGTCATGCAGCTGACGGAGAGAACTTCGAATGGACTGATATGTATGACCGTATGGCTAAAGAGGCTGACGAAGAGGGCTTCCACGACCTCGCCGAGCAGTTCAGAGGTGTTGCTAAAATTGAAAAAGAGCACGAGGAGCGCTACAGAGCTCTGCTTTCAAATGTTGAAACCCAAAAGGTATTTGAAAAGAGTGAGGTTAAGGTTTGGGAGTGCCGCAACTGCGGTCATATCGCTGTTGGCTTAAAGGCACCTGAGGTTTGCCCTGTATGCGTTCATCCGCAGGCTCACTTCGAACTCAGAGCACAGAATTATTAATAAAATAATTTATTAAACAACTTAAGAAGATGCACGAAATATCGTGCATCTTCTTTTAGTTATATTCCGACTATGTCGGAGTGATATTATTGCCTTTTGGCAATAGTTATATTGAAACCTTTCGGTTTCAGTGATATTTTATTTGCCGCCAAAACTCGCGAAGCGAATACCACTCGGCGTAAGCCCGAATAACACTGCGAAGCAATATAACTCGCCTTTGGGCGAATAAAACTGCGAGACTTCATTTAAGGGAAGTCTCGCTACCGCATTGACTTTTTTACTTATTTGCAGTAAAATTATTTATCATATAAAAAGGGGGCGAAGCTATGAAAAAGCTTAATATTTTGTTATGCATTTTAATCGCTTTCTGCCTCGTTTTTTCGGGTTGTACAAGCGGTACTTCAAAAAAGGATAAATTGCAAATTACCGCAACCAATTTTGCCGAGTACGATTTCGCGCGTGCGGTAGCAGGGGATAAGGCAGATGTAAAAATGCTTATTCCCGCAGGTCGCGATATTCATTCCTTCGAGCCGACGGCGAGTGATATTGTGAACATTGAAAATTCCGATTTATTTTTATATATCGGCGGTGAGTCGGATAGCTTTGTTGAGCGTATTTTGGGCTCCCTCCAAAATGAAAAACTTAAAACGCTTAAAATGAGCGATTATGTAAGCCTTTGTGCCGAGCACAAGCATAATGAATCGGAGCAGCACCATCACCATACCGAAGATGAATATGATGAGCATATATGGTTATCTCCTGAGAATGCCGAAAAAATGATTTTGGCAATTAAAAACGCACTTTGTGAAATTGATGAGGGAAGTGCTCCCTATTACACCGAAAATGCCGATAAATATATTGCCGAAATTAAGGAAGAATCAAATAAAACGGTTAGTACTATAAACAATGCAAGGGTAAAGAAAATAGCGGTTGCCGACCGAAATCCCTACCGATATTTTACCGAGTATTACGGGCTTAATATAACCGCCGCATTTGCCGCCTGCAGTGAGGATACCGATGCTGATTTGCATACTGTACTAAAACTTATCGAAACCGTTAATAAAGAAAATTTGTCGGCGGTATATGTAACCGAAATGGGCAACCGCGATTTAGCTGAAACGGTTAAAGAAAATACAGGCGCTAAAATACTAACCCTTCACTCATACCATAATATTTCGTCTGAGGATTTTGAGAATAATGTAACCTATGTGGATTTAATGAAGCAAAACCGCAAATCGCTATCGGAGGGACTAAACTGATGGAACTTATAAAGGCTGACAAAATAACCAAGAAATATTCGGGCAACACGGTGCTTAATAATATCAGCTTTAGTGTAAATAAAGGCGAGTTTTTCCATATTTTAGGTGAAAACGGTAGCGGCAAAACAACCCTGATGCGCGTTATTTTAGGTCTTACGGAAGTCAGTTCAGGTGAGATTACCTATTCAAATATGCGAAAAAATGAAATCGGCTATCTGCCGCAATTAAGCGATATTCAGCCCGATTTCCCCGCAAATGTATCCGAGGTTGTGCTCTCGGGCTTTTTGAACCGCAAAATCATTCTGCCGTTTTTCACTGCCGAGCAAAAAAGTAAGGCCGTAGAGATTATGGAAAAACTGCATATTGCAGAATTTAAAAATAAACCCTTTGCCACACTTTCAGGCGGTCAGCGCCAGAGGGTGCTATTAGCCAGAGCGCTGTGCGCTAGCAGTGGCGTTCTGCTTCTCGATGAGCCACTAACGGCTCTCGACCCCGTTGCCGCCGCAGGCTTTTTCGAAATACTCGACGATTTAAAGGCGCAGGGCTACACGCTTATTATGATTTCGCACGATATCCACTGCGCCATTAAGTATGCCGATAAAATTCTGCACCTCGGTAAAAAAGAGGTCTTTTACGGCGACGCAAAGGATTACCCCAATTCTCATTTGGGTAAGCATATGTTAGAGGAGGGACACCATCATAATGACTGATTTTTTCTCCCTTTTTAAATATGATTTCTTTGTGAGTGCGCTGATAATAGGCACACTTGTATCGGTTTGCGCCGCACTTTTAGGTGTGAGTCTTGTGCTTAAAAGATATTCTATGATAGGCGATGGGCTTTCCCATGTCGGATTCGGAGCGAGTGCCGTAGCCTTAGCTTTCGGTGTCGCACCGCTTTATATTGCAATTCCTGCCGTGCTTGCCGCCGCGTTTTTGCTACTAAAACTCGGCAAAAACACCTCCATTAAGGGCGATGCCGCAACGGCGCTCTTTGCAAGTTCAGCGCTAGCTATCGGATATACCGCTGCAAAACTCACAAGCGGTGGAAATATTGATATAAGCAATTATATGTTCGGCAGTATCTATACTCTCGATCGTGAGGATTTGATAATAACAGTAGTTGTAGCTTTAATAGTGCTTACTCTTTATGCGCTTTTCTATAATAAGCTTTTTTCGGTTACCTTCGATGAGGATTTTGCTAAAGCAACGGGCATTAAAACTCACCTTTATAATTCGCTGCTTGCCTGCCTTACTGCCGTTACGGTGGTTATAGGTATGCGTATGATGGGAACACTGCTTATCTCCGCACTTATAATTTTCCCTGTACTCTCGGCTATGCGACTTGCCCGAAGCTATAAATCGGTAATAATAACGGCGGTTATAGTGGCGCTCCTGGGCTTTTTCGGCGGACTTGTTTTATCCGTATTATTACAAACTTCACCGGGGTCAAGCGTAGTAATAGTAAATTTGATAATATTTCTGATTTGTTCACTTTTTAGGTTACTTTTTAAAAAATAAGTAGGGTCTTTGTAGGTGTATATCCCATATTCGAAATGTGGCATACACTAAGCTCGGATTAAAAACTGTGTTTTTCAGAGATTAGTGAAGAGCGAAAAGTGAAGAGTGAAAAGTGAAAAAGTAAAATCCCCATTCTTACGAATGAGGATTTTTGGTTGCGGGAGCCGGATTTGAACCATTTCGCACAAACTTCGTTTGTTTGCACTCTTGGCTCGTGCCCGAACACACGCTCACTTGGAGCGCGGAGTGTTGTTCGACCGCTGCGCTTCGTTATGCTCGCTTCATCTCCCACCGGGAGCGCTCGCAACCTCACTCCGGGAACCCGTTCGGTCGTCGGTTTAAAATTCAAACTCATAACAAGAAAAATCTCAGTCACCCAAGAGGGTAACTGAGATTTTTTGGCAAGTTGCACCGATCTAGATATCATATTATTCTTCGTCGATCCGCTTTATTCTTTCGCCTTTATTATTAACATATCAATCATCAACAATTGTTTGAAACCCGCCGCCAAAGGTCCAACCGTTATTTTCTACGAACTCAATAAATTTATCTATAACAAAGTCTGTCTCGACATTTTCAGGTATTTCAATACAACCGTTTATTTCTACTAATTTATTCATTTCATATTCTCCTTTGCGGTGCGACAAGATGCAACAAGCATTACACGAATAGCGGCGCATTTGTCAGAAAGAGATTTGAACTGCAAATCGTCAATATAATTTGTTCTATGTAAAAGTTCAAGCCAATAACCCGTTTCACTTGCTTCTTTCAGAGCGATTTCAAGTTTGGAAATAAAATCTTTCTTACCCTGGGCATAATTTGCCTCATGAATATTTGCACCGATAGAAGTTCCGCTACGACCAATTTGGTTTGAAATAACAGTTTCGTGTTTTGATTTTAAGTATTTAACAAGTTCAACAATCTCAACAGCAAAGTCCATAGATAGTGTTCTGAGTTTTGATTCTGACATTTTTAGCACCTACTTTCTGAATTCAGTTTATCATAAAATTTAAAGAAAGTAAAGTGATGTATGCCCTAACGGGCAAATGATGTTGTGCTCACGCACAGTGATGTTACTCACTTTGTTCGCAGTGATGTGACGTGTTCCGATTAACTTGCCGAAGGCAAACATCACAGCCGAAGGTAACATCACTCCGCAAGGTGCATCACGTTCCGCGAAGCGGAACACATCGTTCCAAAAAAATTCCCAAGTCTTTCGACTTGGGAATTTTTTTTGGTTGCGGGAGCCGGATTTGAACCGTTTCGCGCAAAGGCAAAGCCTTTGCTTGCACTCTTGCGGTGCCCGACATTTTCTCGGGCGTCGGTACACGCCCTCGTCTCTGTCGACCGCTGCGCTTATATGATATATTTTTCATCTTATCCAAGCCGAGCCCGCCTTGTGGTACCCGAAAGTTGTGGTCGGCTTGGAGCGCCTACAACTTTCGACCACTACGGAATTTGCCGTACTTCTTCATCTCGCACCGCGAGCGAAGCACGGCAAATCCCAACGAGCAACGCTCGTCGGTCTCATAATCTGAAATTATCAATACAAAATTCAGTTTCATAGCCAAAAGATATCTATTTAATTTTTGCATACAACATCTCAAAGAAAGCAGTATTTTCATTGACGATCCTGTTTGGCAAAATCAAAGTAAAGAAATCATCGCATTTAAGGCGCCATAAACAAAAAACAGATTTTTTGCGTCTCATAGAGTCGTATTCCAATTCCAAATCTGTGTGACGCAAACGAACAACCAAAAGGTCCTCAAAAATCAGCATTTGTAATATTCCTTGATGATTCTTTATGTATCCATCCAAAGTGTCGAAAAATGAAAATTTGCTCAACACAAAACACAATATAGCAAAGAAGCCTGCCACAAATAACAGCCAAACATTCCAAAGCATAGCAGCCATCAATAAAAACGTGGTTATGGCAACAATAAACACAATCATTCTTTCACCAAAAAGATAATCAAACCATAACAACTGCTTTAATTCCCTGTCGGTAAGTGAAAAAGATATTTGCCAAAGCGGTTGTTTGTTTGATTTGTATCTTTCATCAATATCTTCTTCTGGATAAGAAATCGGCGCATTGACCGAAAATCGCCATCGACAGCGCCTTTTCAAGAATGTTACAATATCGTATAGTTCCGTATTGTGTTTTTCATTTTTCCCAACAGAAATGGAAATATAAAGTTCTTCCTTTAAGTAAAGGATAATTCCGTCTTCGAACACTTCTACGCTTTGAATATCTTTGTATAAGAACGCCCTCTTCATATTTAGATGAGAACAAACGAAGTTTTCATATGTGAATTTTAAAGAGCAATATTCATTCTGTTTTAACTGAAACAAGGGCGAAAAGGTGTCATTTATATGCTTTGTCATTGAATTTTGGTTTTCAAAAGAAACGCGGATGCGAAAACACACGTTTTTATCGTTGTAATATAAACCCATTAAATCACCGCCTTTTGTAATTTTAATTGTATCATAACAAGCCAAAAAACACAATGAATTTAGTTCAAGTCCTCCCCGAAAGCTGTTTTCGGCATAGGATATCTATTAATTTCCACTTGTAAAATTGGTAAGAAAAAAGTCCGAAACCGTTGTGGTTTCGGGGTTTTTCGCACCGATATTTAAATCGGTTCGCATTGTTGGTTGCGGGAGCCGGAGCCCACCGTTTCGCGCGGCGTTGCCGCTTGTACTTTTGCGGTCAAATTAATATAGTAATTTACTTATCCAAGCCGAGCCCGCCTTGTGGTACCCGAAAGTTGTGGACGGCTTGGAGCGCCTACAACTTTCGACCACTACGGAATTTGCCGCACTTCTGCATCTCGCACCGCGAGCGAAGCACGGCAAATCCCAACGAGCAACGCTCGTCGGTCTCATAATCTGAAATTATCAATACAAAATTCAGTTTCATAGCCAAAAAGAAAAACCATCCACAAGGGATGGTTTTCTTTTTGGTTGCGGGAGCCGGATTTGAACCGACGACCTCCGGGTTATGAGCCCGACGAGCTACCAGACTGCTCTATCCCGCGATATTTTAGGCACTTTTCTTCGGTGCCTAATTATTATACTACATATATTATGCATTTGCAAGTGTTTTTTATGCTTTTTTTAAAATAATTAATTTTATTGACAAAGGCGGGGGGGTATGGTATAATACGTTTAACAATTAAGTTAAATGTTAAGGGATGGCGATTATGGGAATTCAAAATACACTAAAGGCGATATCCGACCCGGTGCGTCGGGAGATACTTAATATGTTAAAGTCAGGACAGATGACGGCGGGGGATATATCCGATAAATTTGACATTACAGCCGCGGCAATATCGAGGCATCTATCGGTGCTGAAAGAAGCCGACCTTGTTCGAGATAAGAGGGAAGGCAAGTTTATTATATATGAGCTTAATACCTCGGTGCTTGAAGAAATTATGCTCTGGGTACACGCGCTAAAAGGAGAAAGCAATGATTAAGAAGAATTTAAAGCTGTTCATAATAACATCTATTATCATATTAATACCTATTTTTGCGGGTATTTTACTTTGGGATAGTTTACCCCAGAGTGTAGTAACACATTGGAACGTTCAGGGGCAGCCTGACGGTTTTGCGACGAGACCTGTTGCGGTATTCGTGATGCCGTTATTTTTGTTGGTTATTCACGTGATTTGCGCATTCGTTACGGGAATTGACCCTAAAGCAAAGAATATAAGCGGTAAACCCTTAGCGCTCGTTTTATGGCTTTGCCCCGTTCTTTCACTGATTGTGGGTTATATAACCTATGCTACAGCGCTTGGATACGGCGTGAGGGTAGAGGTTATTTTACCGTTGTTTATGGGAGGCTTATTTACGGTGATAGGCAATTATTTGCCTAAATGTAAGCAAAACTATACCGTTGGTTTGAAATTGCCTTGGACACTCGCTGACGAGGGAAACTGGAATAAAACCCATCGATTTGCAGGTATGCTTTGGGTAATAGGCGGTCTTTTAATAATGGCAACCTCATTCTTGGGCTCGTTTATAATTTTCTTTGCCATTCTCATATTAATGACCTTAGCCCCTGTAATCTATTCCTATTTGTATTATAAAAAGAATAAATAGAAAAATGCCGATTTGCGAGACTTCCCTTATGGAAGTCTCGCAGTTTTATTCGCCAAAGGCGAGTTATATTGCTTCGCAGTTATATTATGCTTTCGCATAGTGATATTGTCCTACGGACAGTTTTTAGGGCGAATAAAATATCACTACGACGGAAGGGAGTAATACCACTTTCACGAAGTGAAAATATCACTCTTTGCATAGCAAAGAATATCACTTTTCTTCTTTTTTGTTGTAAAAATGGTTTGGGTATTACCCAAAAAGCATTTGCAATTACAAATGCGATGCTGGTTCTATCCGATAAATATAAGAAAACCTCAATGAATTTCATCGAGGTTTTAATCATCCTTATAGGAAGCTGCATTTACATCGGCATTTTTCTATTTATTGTTTTCTTTAAGTCTTTTTTTTGCGTCCTCTACGGTTTCGCCCTCTTTTGTTAAGTACCGATCTATAAATTTATCTTCAATTTTGGTATATCCCTTGACAACGCCAACCTCAATTTTCTTATAGCCGTCCACAACCGCATCGGCTATTTTTTTGTTAACATTTACAATTTTAGATTTTGCCATAATTATTTTACTCCATTCTGTAAGATTCAGTCCCAATACAAAAATTATTAAACACACCACACTGCCTGTGAGAGTATTCATAAGCAAAATATTTTCTTCACTCATACCCTCGAATGACCTTAGCATTGAGCGCTGCAGAGAAAACACCGACACAAACGCATCGGCAAGGGATATGCTTCTGAGCGTTTTTATAATTGGTGAATCGCTGCTTTTTGCCTTTATAAGATTAATAATAGCCAAGGTGATTTTTGTAAAGGTATATGCTGCTATGCTTATCATAATAATTTGGTGGTAGCGTATAGCCCTGTCGGTAAAAATACACATAATCACAGTGCCTACAAGGCACAACGATAAAACCATAAGCATAACGCCTGTAAACCTTTTTGCAAAGGCTTCGGTATCGGGATTGCTTTTTGCTTTGCGTCCGAACTGCAAAACTGCAAAGCGTATAACACTCAGAACCGCATAATAAGCGCTTATGGTTATAAACCACCACGAATGCGATATAAAGCCTAATGCGGTATTATACAAGGCAAATGACAGGTTAATAAACAGGCTTAAAAATGTAAGCCTTATTGTTTTTTCGGTTTTCATTTTATTCCCTTAACTAAAGGAATAAGGCAGATAAGCGCCACAATTCCCACAAGACCTATAAGTGTGCCGATTACAAATTTGCTCCATACCATACAGAAGCACATACCTATTCCTAAAAGTAATGTACCCACTATTGCCAAGGCTATAAAGCCTAAGTTTTTGCCGCTAACTTTTATTGGTGCCTTGTTCTCCATTTTGCGCCAGATAAGCAGGGTAATTAGTCCTAAAAGCATCCCTATAGTGCCGAAAATAATGCCGACAGTGAATGCGTTCCATTCGGGCAGTAACGCCATACACATTCCGAGAGAGAATAAAACTCCGCTCACCGTTCCTAAAACCAATGCAACAAAACTACTTTTTTTCATAAAAATTCTCCTTCTGTTTCATTATTTGTGTTTTTATTAAACCAACACTTGTTTTTTTATTGCAATTAAAGTATACTATTGCTGTGGGGGATTTACAACCATCAATTTCCCATCATGTGTTGGAATAAAGGAGGAAAATTATGAACACGAAGAATAATAAACGCCGACGCGAATCGGTAGAAAAAATTGAAAAAGCCTTTATTGAATTATTGCAAAGTAAAGAATTAAAGGAAATAACGGTATCTGATATATGTAAAATTACAGGGCTTAACCGAAGCACATTTTATGCTAATTTTTTGGATGTTTATGACCTTGCAGATAAATTGAGAGAGAAGCTCGAAGCGGATTTTGCAGGGCTTTTCAGCGAAGACAATGATATGAGGGAGCGTAATGGCGCTCTTAAAATGTTCACCCATATAAAAGAAAATCAGATTTTTTATAAAACCTATTTTAAATTAGGCTATGACGAAAAGCATCAGGTTTTAATCTACGATACCGATAGAGCTGAGAAGGATTTTGGCGGCACACACATTAAATACCATATTGAGTTTTTCAGAAACGGACTAAATGCAATTATAAAAATGTGGCTCAGCGGCGGATGTGTAGAGAGTCCCGCCGAAATGGCAGAAATTATAAAGCGCGAATATTCGGGCAGATAAACTATCTGTTTTTAAGAAGTTTTTCATATTCATAATATTTATGCGGTCGGATAGGGCGAATAAATGGGGGAGTGCTGAATTCTAAAATAAGGCACTCGCCGATATTTTTATAGTTATCTACAAATCGGTAGCCTATAAGCTCACCATTTTTTATGCGCTGTTTGATTTTGTTATGGTATGGGTACATAATTTTGTCCTTTTTAAATTATTTTTGTCTTTTAGGGTAGAAATAAAAGTCCTTTTATGATAGAATAAGGTAATGAATGTAAAAAGGGGATTAATATGAATAAAAATTCTTTTTGGCAGGCGGTTAAATTCACCTTATTTTCTGCCTCTGCGGGTATAATTCAGGTCGGTTCCTTTGCCGTTTTGAACGATTTAATTAAGATTGGTTACTGGCCGTCATATTTAATTTCACTTATATTATCGGTGCTTTGGAACTTCACCCTTAACCGCCGTTACACCTTTAAATCGGCGGCAAACGTACCCGTAGCTATGCTTAAGGTAGGCTTATTTTACCTTGTGTTCACTCCGCTTTCTACCTACCTCGGCAATTTGGCAGAGGCGGGCGGTGTTCACGATTATATAGTTTTAGCACTCACTATGCTTTCAAACTTTGTGCTTGAATTTTTGTTCTGCAAGTTTGTGGTATATCGTGGAAAAGAGAACACCATAAAATAATTTTGGAGGAGAACTAAAATGGTAAAATTATCACCGTCGGTACTGTCGGCAGATTTTTTAGATATGAAGAAGGATATTGAAAAGCTCGAAAAGGCGGGCGTCGAGATGCTTCATCTTGATGTTATGGACGGTATTTTCGTTCCCAATATTTCCTTCGGAGTGCCGGTAATTGAGTCAATTAAAAAGCATTCAAACAATATGCTTATGGACGTTCATTTAATGATAGACCGCCCGCACAGATACATAAAGGAATTCGCAAGGTTTTCTGACTATTTAGGCTTTCATTATGAGGCGGGCTCGCATGTCGCCGAAACTCTTAAAGAGATAAGGCGTTTAGGCTGTAAATCTTGTCTTACAATTAAGCCCTGCACTAAGCCTGAACAGATTTATGAATTCCTACCGCTTTGCGATATGGTGCTTGTAATGAGCGTTGAGCCCGGCTTTGGCGGACAAAAATTTATGCCCGAAGCACTCGAGAAGCTAAGAAAGCTCAGGGGTAAGATAGACGAGTTAGGGCTTGATATAGAGCTTGAGGTAGATGGTGGAATCAATAAAGAGACGGCACCTTTAGCCGTTAAAGCAGGTGCCACAGTGCTTGTTGCAGGTAGTTATATTTTCTCTGCCGAGGATATGAAGAAAACAGCAGATGAAATTAGAAATCTTGGATAAGAGTGCCGTATTCAAGGGTTTTAAAATATTCCAAATAGGTGTTTTGTGAACGGCGATATTTATTTGTGTGGTAATCAGTTTTAAAAATTAATCGGTATTTACCGTTTAATAAATATAATTTTCCCCGCGTATTTTCCTTTATGTAATTTTTGCAATCTGAGAGTTCGGTAAAATCTAAAATTACAATTTTTCTTAATTTACATTTCATAAAACACCTCAAAAAAGAATTGAATATCAGCTTCAGGGTAAGATAATATTGGAGTTGATATTAAATGAAAATTACAGATAACAAAACAAAAACCGCAAAGGCAGTTTTTATAAAAACGGTTATTATAACGGCGTCGGCGCTGTTACTCATAGCCATAGGCTTTTTCTCAGCCGCCTTTTTTAGCGGATCTATAGGATAGGAGAAATGTTATGAATTATAACGAACTTAAAAGCGGTACTGACATTCGCGGTGTGGCAAGTGATTTAGGCAGAAAGGCAGTTAATCTCACCGATACCGCCGTAAAGGATATCACCGCCGCATTTATTTTGTGGGTAGCTAAAAAAACAGGCAAGAGAGCAAACACTTTAAGCGTTGCTATCGGTCATGACTCAAGAATTTCTGCAGAGCGCATTAAAACCGCGGCTTTAAGTGAACTCATTTTAGCGGGTGTAAAGGTGTACGACTGTGGACTGTCCTCCACCCCTGCTATGTTTATGACGACGGTAGAACTTAGTGTTGATGCAGCAATTCAGATTACCGCTTCTCACCACCCCTTTGATAGAAACGGACTTAAATTTTTCACACGCGACGGCGGACTCGATTCCTCGGATATTGCCGAAATTGTAAAGGACGCAAATGAGGGCAAACGCGCCGAAATTAATGATGGTAGTGTAGAGAAGATTAATTTTATGTCTACATACGCAGGAATACTCCGTAAAATCATCTGCGATAACTTAGGTGTAAGTGAAGCATCCTTGCCGCTTAAAGATAAAAAAATTATTGTTGATGCCGGCAACGGTGCGGGAGGATTTTATGCCGAGCAGGTTTTGAAACCGCTTGGTGCTAATACTTCGGGCAGCCAATTTTTAGAGCCCGACGGTATGTTCCCGAACCACGTGCCTAACCCCGAAAACAAAGAGGCTATGGAGAGTATCTGCTCGGCGGTTATAAAATCGGGTGCAGAGCTCGGCATTATCTTCGATACCGACGTAGACAGGGCAGGCTGTGTTGATAAAAGCGGTAAGGAAATTAACCGCAACCGCCTTATAGCCCTTGCCTCAATTATAGCCTTAAAGGGCAACGAGGGTGGCACTATCGTTACCGACTCTGTAACGAGTGACGGTTTAAAGAAGTTTATAAATGAGGATTTAGGTGGCACTCATTACCGCTTTAAGCGCGGATATAAAAATGTTATAAATAAGGCTATAGAATTAAATGAACAGGGCATTAACTGTCCGCTTGCCATTGAAACGAGCGGCCATGCAGCGCTCAGAGAAAACTATTTCCTTGATGACGGCGCATATCTCGCCACCAAAATTGTAATTGAGGTGGCAAAGGGTAACGATATTGATGCTCTGTTATCGGGCCTTGAAATGCCTGCCGAGGAAAAGGAAATCCGCTTGAATATTAAGGCAGAGGATTTCAAAACTTACGGTAACGAGGTTATATCAAGTCTTGAAGAGTTTGCTAAAAACAATAAAGACTGCCTAATAGCCGACGATAACCGTGAGGGTATGCGTGTAACCACACCTTACGGTTGGATGTTGCTCAGACTTAGTGTTCACGATCCCGTTATGCCGGTTAACTTTGAGAGTGCTAAAGTGGGCGGAGTTGCCAAAACCATTGAATTCTTTAAGGAATTTTACAATCAATTTGAAGAGCTTGATTTATCGGCATACGAATAATCAGCAATAAACCCCAAAGCGTGTTGCTCTGGGGTTTTTTATGTCTTTTTTAATCTTTATCTGTGCAACATCCACCGCAGCCGTTTTCTATATCGCACGGGCGGGGAGGAAAGAAATCGTCGGTGGGGAACTTAATACGTCTGAAAACATCACAGGGTTGGTCGCTTGAGTCGGTGCATTGCTTTTCAGGTATACAGAAATCATATACAGGAACGAGTATCTGAACCTGACGGATTAACTGAACAACGGTGAATAGCCCTAAGGTGACGTATACTGTAGGTGTGCAAGCGGGTACGTCAGTTACAACACAGCCACCGAGCATATCGGTAACTTCCTTTGGGAATACGCAAACGCTGTCATAGCAATCTCTTACCACACCTACACGGGAAGAAAGGGCTATAGGTTCAACACTCTGAACTACACATCTGGGCATATTAGAGGTGGAGTCGGCGGTGTTGTTACAGCCACAGCCATTATTATTTAAAGCGCTTGTAAACACCTTAACATTTCCGTCGCTTCCGAATAAAATCACACGCTTGTTAAAGCAGGTGGCACCCTTAACAATGGTGGGACAGCATTGGTTATTGTTGCATACCTCAAGCTCTACTACAAAATAGAAGGTTATGTTGCAGCTATAAAAGCCTCGGTTAAAGTTAACGGGCTCAACGCTGATAGCGGCACTTACAACTTCTGCAGAGCGCAGTTTAACGCTCATAGCGTTGTTGATTTTTGCCTGAGCTTCAGCCGTGAAGAAACAACGTAAATCTTCAAGACAGTCTCTGTCATAACACCGCTCTATTTGTATATAATTAGAATTCGCGATAATTAAGCGAAATTAGGAATTGATTCGGTGCCCAACCATGCTCTTTATAATAAGTTCCATCTGCTACTATTTCTTTAAGGAGTTTATTCCGTTGAGGTGGGGAAGACTGTTCGTAGAGATTTAGTACATTTTCTATTCTTTTAATTAACTCATCCAAATTATCTGTTGAGTTGATTTTTTGTTTTAAGAGGAATTCCGACTTTTGAGCGGTTAATTGTTTGAGTCTGTCGGAAATTAAATTAGAGCGCTCAACATAGGTGTCAACGTCATATATTCCGCGTTCTAAGAAATCGTGCAGACTGTTTTTCTGCTTTTGCAAATTTTTTAGTTCTGTATCGATTCCTGAAATTACAGAAGAATAGTTATCGTTTTTCTTACCTGTGCTTTTTAACGCTTTTAATTCATTTAATTTTTGCTCGATATTTTTAAGGACCTCGTTTTCGACATAATCAAGGCGAGAGGAAGAGCAACAGCCTTTCGTTGAGCACAATAAGTGAGTACTTTGATATTTTCTGGAACCGAAAGGTCGGCGCTGCATACTAAAACCGCAGTTTTTACATTTGAGTATTCCAGCTAAAGAGTTCTGAACGGAACCATCGTTATATGGCTTATGATACTTACTACTAAGTACTTCATTTGCTTTGTTAAAAAGTTCTTCATCAATTATTGCAGGATGCAGACCTTCATACACTAACCATTCCGATTTGTCATGATATACAGTTTTCATTTTTTTGTCAACGGCGCCGCGATTTAGTGTATGCTTTTTATTCCAGACAACTTTACCAATATATACTTGATTACGTAACATAGCGGCAATAGAAGTACGGCTAAAACGGTCGGACCTGCGCGGATGTGCGCCAAGTCCATTGAGAGTATGTGCTATAGTTTGGGTACCTAAACCGGAGTTTACATACATATCAAAAGCCATACGCACAAATTTTGCCTCATCCTCGACTATTTCTAGGGTGGCTTTTTTATTTATGCGGACATTTCGGTAACCATAGGGTGCATTGGCTAAGTAGCAACCGTCAGAAACGCTTTTTAAAGTACCGTTATGTAGGCGCCGCTTAATCATTTTAAGTTCTCGTCGAGCCATAAAGCTTTCAAATTCGGCGTACTCTTCGTCAAGGTCATTATTGAGGTCGTATACTTTGCGAGGAGTTATTATTTTGATATTATTATTTTTGAAAGTTTCAAGGATAAGACCTTGCTCACTTGTGGAGCCACGTCCCAAGCGTTCCATATCCATACAAAGAACTGCATTGAATTTTTCTTCTTCTGCAGCCTGTAATAGTGCGAGCATTTGCGGCCGAGCGTAAAGACTATCGCCAGATACAACATCTTCGTAGATATGATAGATTTTCATAGAAGGCTGGTTACTTACGAACTCGAGCAATATTTCCTTATGGCGTCGTAAGGTATCTTCTATGGTAACAGCTTCTTCATCGGCACGACTTTTACGCAGATATATAGCGGTTATTAGTTCTGACATTGAAAATTCTCCATACTATTTTTATTGTGAATGGGTGGGTGATAAAAATTTTATCCCCATTTTTATCGATTATTATTTGATTTGGAATATCAACTATTTGCAAACTCTATTCTGTTTCGTCGGGGTAGGGCTTTTTTGTTTTTTGTTTTTTATGAATTCGATATATGATAAGATTTCCTTTTGCTGCTCTGGTGGGAGATTATCAAAATCTACTGAGAGAGCAATGCCTTCTAACAATTTGTTTTTATCTAACATAGTTTTGTCCTCAAAGTAAGAATTTACCAACATTTAGAGCACTCGCTGTACCCTTGGTCTTTTGCGTCTTCTAAAGTCATTTTTTTATAATTATCTTTTATATAATAACAATTAATATCGTGATATTTTTCTCCATAGGTAGTAACATAGACATAATTTATGGAACTTGAGGTGGAGTTATTTTCTTTGTTGATACGATCAGCACACATAACCATAGAACATAGTAAAATTACATTCAAAACTATTCCTATAAAATACGAGAAAATCACTCGTAAAGACTTAGAAGGGTCCATTTATGGCTCCTTATCAAATAATTTAATAATTTCATAGTGCTGCGAAGGGGAAAGGTTTTGAGATTCTTCTTTATCTAATAATTTAATTAAATCTGCTTTGATATCATCGTGTTTATAACTATTTGTTTTGATAATACTGAATATCCATAAAAACAACAGAGGAAAAAATAATACTATTGCCCCGGAGTATCCGAGAAATCTCTCTAATCCAAATAATGCTAAAATTCCAAAACCTATCGAAGAAAGAGAGAAAACAGCTTGCCAAATATGGCGCTTAAGTAATTCTTTGTTACTACGCATAAAATCAACTCCATATAAATTTTTACAAAAAAATACATAAGGGAATAAAATCTCGCTATCCTTTTTCTTGTTCGAGTAAAACCGACAAATTACGCAAGAGCGCGGTGTTAGAATGGTGGCAAATTAAGGAAAGGAGAGCAAAAATATGAGGGATGAATTTATTTCTTTGCTTCTGCGTCATCCAGAAGTTTATGAGAAACTTCTGCAGATTTTAAAACCGCAAGAGCCGCAGCCTGAAGTTCGGGCGGAGCAGAATCAAAAAGGTTAATAATCTCGCGCTGTTCAGCCGACAGTCCACTTTCTAAGAAGAGTGGGCTGTTTTCTTTTCCTACTAACCAATCTACAGAAACATTTAAAAATTCTGCGATTTGCGGAAGAAACTTTCTATAGGATTCACTGTGTCCACCCTTCCAATTTGTGAAAGTGTTTTTAGTTAATCCTAAAAAATCGGTTAAATCCTTCTGTTTTCTACCTTGTTGTTTTAAAAGTTGAATTATCCTGTCCAAAGTACACAAAACTTTCACTATCCTTTCGTTTAGGTTGCATAAAGTTAAAGAAAATAAGATTATTTTGTTGACAGCACAAGTTTCTTGTGCTAATATAACCTTGTCAAAACTGCTTGACCGAAAGCAATTAGCTTAAGTAATCGGGTGTTTAGTCCCACCCGATTACCGCAGATATGTTTTCTGTCGAGGCAGCTTAGCAGAATTAACGGTATGATAATTCTGCGGGGTAGACTAATACCTCCTATAACCGCTCTTTAACTGTAGTACATATCAAACCCGTCAGTTAAAACCCACCTGGTGAGTGGGGACAGAACGGAAGGGCATCATTGAAAAGTTAAAAAACAATTCGATAATATCGAGAATAATGTCTATTAACTTTCTCATAATGCATCACCTCCGTTTTAAAATTTATGTAACCGAAAACATAAGGCGCCATTGGTCCTCGGTAACATACGAAGGGTGGTTACAAAAGTACACACTATGATAACTGTCGCAAGTACATAGTACACTTTTTATAGACTTTTGTCAAGCAGTTTTGACAAATTACAGGAAGGGAGACGGATTTTTGTACGAAATATTTATAGCAGACTGTAAGCGTGAAATGCGACTGCGCAGAATGACCAACAAAGATTTAGCAATGGCTACAGGATATACGAAGGCTACAATAGATGCTTTTTTTGCAGATATTAAGGCTCGGGGAAAAAGTGAAAACGTTGCTAAGGCTGTAGCGGCGGAACTTAAGTTAAAAATCTAATAATTTATATCTACTTACGGTGGGACGGTCGCCATAGCACGACTTTCCATATCCATTAATATTCATCCTTAAAAATAATCAACTCCTTAATTTTAAAAAACTTTGGTGTTGTGGCGGCTGTGCTACCGTAAATAAAAAATTGAAAAGGAGGTTAACAATACTTATTGTTAACGAAAACCATAGATTGATTATGCAGTCAACTGCATAGGACAAAAATTAAAATACATAGGATAAAAAGGAGAGTGATATGTATGGCGGTCAAGTCCGGCATGAAAAGGCTTAAAGAATTTGATTATTTAACAGAGCTTTCGGAGAAGGCACGCGAGGCATTAGATATTCCTGAAGATGCCGAGGTAGTCAACATTACTGACCGCTTCAGAGAGGGAGGGCCTATAGTTGTATCTTATACGAGGAAGGTCAGCGAGGAGGTACGACTGCATAACCGTCGCAGACTTCAGGACGCGGTAGATAGTGCCTTCGATGCTATTATCAAACGCTGCCAAAATGATGCGGAATATTATACCGCATTGAAATTACGGTTAGGAGTAACAGATTAAAACAGGAGGAAAACAATGGACCAAGCAAGATTTAATTTTTTACTAATAGCGTTCGTTATAGTAACTGTAGCGGCTATGTCGGCAATAGGCTATGCCTTCAAGGCTGCTCAGGAGCTTAAGAGTGAAAAGCTCAGAAGCTTTGAGTTCAAGCAGATGTATTTAAGCCAGGGCAAAAGAATGGAAAAACTAATTTCTGAAAACTCAGTATTCAAGCTATATATTCAAACAAATGAGGTGGACAAGCGTTTAAGTGGCGCCGAAAGGTTGTGGAAAAGATGAAATATTGTGCGGTATGCGGAAAATATCATCCGGAAATAGCGGATTGTTCTAAATACGGGGTGCCTATTTGTAGTGCACATTGCGATGTATGTGAATACAGGTTAAATAAGGATGGCTCTTTTAGTTTAATGCTATGTGGATATAACTCATCAGCACGCGCTTTGATGATGCCGCTTTACATAGCCTCGGACAGTGAGATAGCGGCAGAGGCAGCGCAGATGGAGAGCTGGTCGGCAGAGGAAATAGCTGAGCGCCACGAAAAACTCAAGGTCTTTTACCGTGAGTCGACTGAGCCTTCACAGAAAGCAAGACTTAGAGTACAGTTAGCGGCAACACGAAAATTAATTCAAGACCGCGCCGATGACGTTATAGCCCAAACATATATTCCTACAATGAAAACTGAGCAGATAACCGAGTACCGGAAAGAACTATGTAGACACATAGCGGAGAATACGGGTACCGCAAGACTGCAGAGAGCAGTAAGGCGCGCGTTGGAACTATGCAAGACGGAGCTTGAAAAGAGGGGAGTTTAATAATGAAGATATATGTATGCTCTCCTTACGGTGGGCTGGAAGAGAACTATGAAAAGGCTAAAAAGTTCGGAAGATATGTTGCAAGCAAGGGACATATACCGATAATTCCGCACACGATGCTTCACGGAGTTATTGAAGATAAGTTTCCGCTTGAGTGTGAAAAAGGACTTGCTGCAGGTAAACTTCTGATGACGTTGTGTGATGAGGTCTGGGTGTTCGGTGCCAATATTACACCCGGTATGGCAGGAGAGATTATGGAGGCGGCAAGGTTAAAAATACCAACCGTTGAAATTAAGAAGCTGCCTAAAGAGCTAACTTTAGCGGATGAAGTATCAACCTGCATTAAAGAGTATGATAAACACTTTACAGGGCTTATTAATACGAGGGTTGCTTATGACATTAAGGACTGCATAGAAAAGGGCGCCAGTTCAGAACTCGTTATCGAGTGTATGAAAAAAGCCGCGCGAAAATCGGCGGCGTGGAATTATGCTTATGCAATTTTAAAAAACTGTATAGCAAGCGGCATATTTACGGCGGAGGAGTTTTTAAGGCAAGACCAAAGGCCTCAGAATTACGATATGTCTACTTACGATATAGCGGACTTCGAAAAACTAATTAATAGGTAGGAGAACGGTATGAAAAGGATAAAAAAAGACCGTTGCCGGATAAAAGGAAACACCGACAACGGAAAAATGCAAACCTCAAATTTGCAAGACTATTATAACATATAATTTCGATAATATCAAGCGGTAAAAATAATAATAAATTTGAAATTAAAAAGGGTGAGAATCCCTTTTACCGCTTGATAAGATATCTTAACTTTAGAACCATTTTTAAGGATGAAAGATAAATGAAAGCCATATATCACAGAACGGTAGTGAGGGCAGGTAGGACGGTAGAGATAATTGAGACCTATCCGACAAAATTCGGAGACGGTTTTACCCGAGAGAACTACAAACAGGGTAGTACCTCGGTGCAGCAGGAAGCATATAACGCTGAGCTTGCCATCAGAAAGCTCACCAGGATACTCAATGAGAATTTTGGGCCTGAAGACTGGCTTATTACTCTTCACTACGAAAAGCATACAAGACCGCCGACATTAAAGGCGGCCAAAACACAACTTACATACTTTGTGCGGAAAATAACCCGAAGATATAAAAATGCGGGAATTGAGCTTAAATGGGTGAAAGGTACCGCTTACGGAGAACGTGGAGCACTGCATCACCACATAGTAGTGACTAAAGGTGTTCCGATAAACACGATAACGGCACTATGGAAGGCACATATAGGAGCGAGTATTAAGGCACGTCCGCCTGAATACCGAGCGTTATATGACACTGGGGAATACAGTAGCCTTGCGGCATATCTGTACGGCCAGGTAGATAAATCTAAGCCGCCCGAGGAAGATTTCGTTAACACCTTCGGACAAAAGCATTGGACCTGCTCACGAAACTGTAAGATACCTGAGCCTGAGCCGCCGAAGGTGATAAATGAAATAAAGTGGAAGGAGCCGCCTGTAGCGTGGCCCGGATATTTTATTGATACCGATTCGATAAAGGCGGATGTAAACCCCGTTAATAACCGACCGTATTTATTCTACCGTATGGTGAAACTACCACCAGATTTCGTCTGCCACGATGAAAACGGCAAGAGACTTACAGGCAGTGATGCTATTAAGTACTTCCGCCGAACCAATAAAGAGTGGATTAAGAAGAACTGGGCAGAGCTTAATCCTGCCGGTGCGGTAATTGAAAGGCGGCGGGAATAAACAATAATTTTAAATAAAGCAACCTCAAATTTTAATTTAAAGGAGCAAACCTCAAATGAACGAATTAATGATACATAATATTCAGCAAAAATTGGATAAAGAGCAAAAACAAATAAACGGTCAAAAAGAAAAAGCTATGGCGGAGGCAGTAAAAAAGGCTTTAATAGACTTTTCAAAACAAGACCGAGAATTTGCTCAGGCAATAATGGAGCATAGCGGCACCTTTGCCGAGTGTATGAAAGCGGTAGCAAAGGATGTTAGAAGTTATA
This sequence comes from Acutalibacteraceae bacterium, assembly GCA_045646145.1. Taxonomy (GTDB): domain Bacteria; phylum Bacillota; class Clostridia; order Oscillospirales; family Acutalibacteraceae; genus SIG565. The sequence continues at coordinate 60,039 of JAZRKE010000037.1, forward strand.
TAAGCGATATTGAGGCGTACAGACGGGCTGTTCAGTTTTACTTTAGCGGCGCCGATATTAATTTTTCTATGACTGTAAATCTCTGTGCCTCGGTTGCTGGGACTACACCATCCGGCTCTATGAGTTTCTCTCTCGAGGACTTGTTGGAGGTGTAATAGATGCCCACTAAAAAATGTACAGATATGCCGTATTTTCGCCCTCTTTCGAAGGCAGAGAAAGAGGCGATTAATGACTGCTTTACACCATATCTGTTTTATGAGCAGATTAACAGGCAAGGGGACAGGCAGTTCACTTGCTCACATTGTGGCAAGACTTTTATAATTCCTGCAGTTGCTCGTACTACAACAGAGGATATTTGGGAACTTCAGAGGGTAAGACATAACGATGAATACCATTGTCCTAAATGCCGTATCCACGCAATTATTAAAAATAAGGGCAAGGCGAAATCCTGCCAAAATCTTTTTGAAATACAACAAGTATGTGTAATTCATACACAAGGTGAAAATAAGGTTTATATTCAGTGTTTTCAAGCCGAAAAGAGTTATTATCAAGGCGGATATAACCCTCAAATTAGATATTCAGAGGTAGGTAGATATTATTTAACTCCTACGGAGCAAAAGAAATATAAAAAGCTTTGGTACTCAAACGCCTGGGGAGAGTATGAGGTGGTATCGGAACCTTTTATTGCTAAAAATGCTATGGGTTGGCCCTGTGATAATTCCTACACGGTTATCGGGCTTAATAGGTTAAGAAAAACTTTTTTAAAATACAATATGCTCGAGGAATATGTGAATCGCAGAAAGAATTATCTCTTAAATGCCTGCAGCGACATGATGAAGGCAGAAATTAAGATGATTAAATACCTTGTATATTTCGCTATGTACCCGCAAATAGAAATGCTGCAGAAACTCGGCCATTATGACGTTGTTGAAAATCTTATTGAGGCGGGGATAAAAAGTGCACCCTTTGTAAATTGGAAGGCGAAAAGCATTTATGAGTTTTTTAAAATGTCCAAGCACGAATATAAAGAGTTTATAGCGGCAGGCGGTAGCCTTGATAATTTAAGAGCCCGCCGAGCTTTATTAAAAGTAATACCAAATCCAAACTGGGAAGCAGTTGCAAGGTATGAGAAAGCGTGTGAAGGATATAACTGTATTTCCAAAGCGGCGGACTTTATGCAACAAAAAGGACTACCAATAAAACAAGGGCTTGATTATCTTATAAAGCAAAAGAGCAAGCGCGACTATTATGGCTTTTGGAATGTATTACACGAATATGAAGATTACTATCGTATGGCAGACGCTCTGCAATATGACCTTCAAAACACTGTTGTATATTTTCCGAAAGATTTAAGAAAGGCTCACGATAGCGCCAACCGAAACCATCAAATTTTATTAGAACAGCAAAAGGCTGAACAGGAAAAGAAAACACTTGAAGGATATAAGAAAATTAAGCGCCAATATAAAAGGCAGTATGAGTTTTCCGACGGAGTATTCTCTATCGTTATTCCTGACGGTATTGAAGATATTATCCGAGAGGGCAAACTGCAAAATCATTGTGTAGGCGGTTATGCCGAAAGACACGTCAAGGGAACTCTTGCAATTTGCTTTTTAAGGCGCACTGCAGATATAACCACTCCGCTTTATACTATAGAAATGCACGATGACCGACTGTGGCAGGTGCAGGGTAAGGGTAACAGAACACCACTAACACCTGAAGCGCAAGTTTTCTTCGATACTTGGCTCAGTTGGGTAAAAAGCGGTAGTAAGCACTATAAAGACGGCAGACCCAAATTACCCGCATTAACAACTTCCCAAAAAACAGCATAAGGAGAGAAAATAATGGAAAATTTAACAGTTAGTAAAGAGAAAAATGAAGCTTTAGAACTTCATAACCGAATTTTAATTAACGCCAATATGGCTTGTGCGGCCTTAGTGGAGACCTGTAAATGCTTAAAGCAGATGCGCGATACTAAGCTCTACACAGAACTCGGTTATGAAAAGTTTGAGGATTATACAACTCAGGCGCTTAATATCAAAGAGCGTCAGGCTTATACCTACATATCCGCATATGAAAATCTTGGAGAGCAGTTTTTGCAGTCAAATGCAACTGTTGGAATAACTAAGTTAGCACTTTTAGCGGGCGTACCCGTAACCGAACGGCAGGAACTAGCAGAGAATAATAACCTTGCAGGGATGTCTGTGAAAGAGGTTGAGGAACTCGTCAAGGCTAACGACCAAAAGGGAGAGCAAATAAATCTTCTCACAGATGAGTTGTCCGAAAAGGATGAGCGCATCCGTGAGCTTGAGGGCGAACTCGATGAAGAGAGAAAGAAACCAACCGAGGTAGCGGTGCGGGAACCAAGCGAAGAGGAAATTGAGAAAATCCGTCAAGAAATATTAAAACAGGCTGAAGCTGATAAAAATGCTGCCCTAAAACAACAGAAAAAGGAACTTGCCGAAAAGAATAAAAAGGATATAGATTCGGCAGTGTCTGCCGCAACTGCTAAGAGTGATGCGAAAATTGAGGCGTACTCAAAACAGGTAAAAGAGCTCGAGGCGGCCAAGAACGAAGCCGATATTAAGGCTAAAGAGTTTGAAAAGAAACTCGCAGTTTCCACCTCGCCCGAGAGTGTTAAATTTACTTTTTATTTTGATGCGTTAAAGAATGACTACAACAAGCTTATTGATTCTCTTAAGAAAATTAAGGCGGAAACCCCCGAAACTGCCGAGAAGTATATAGCGGCAATGGTTAAGTTTAAAACTATTACCGATAATTTGATAAACGAAATTTAAGGAGGAAATTAATATGGCAAAAGGTTTAGAATTATCACTTAAAGGCGATGCGTTTTTATTACTCAAAGAAGATTTCGATTTAGTTTTGGAACGTACCGTTAACAATATGAAGGCTAAGGGCTCTGATGAGGCTACAATTACACTAAAGCTTAATATTTTACTCGAAAAGAGCACTAATTTCACCGATGAGGATGAAATTGAGGTGGACAAGCCCACCTTCACCTTCGATATAAGCTCTGTAATGCAGGTGAAGGATAAAAAGTCGGGAGTTCTCGGGGGGGGGACTACTATCTCGAGTTAGACGACAAAAGCAAGAAGTATGTTATGCGCCGCATAGGCGACAAGCAAAAGTCTATGTTTGAATAAGAGGCAGATTATGAATAACGCAAAAGCAATTTATAAACCTGATGAATCGGCTGAACAGGAGGCGGTCTTTCAGTGGGCTTCCTTTAATAGCGGCAAGTATCCCGAACTCGAGTTTATGTACCACGTGGCTAATGAAGGTAAGAGAACGGCTCGGTATGGTGCCGAGCTTAAGAGGATGGGGCTTAAGAACGGTGTTCCTGATATTTGCCTCCCGATACCAAGAGGTAATTATCACGGACTGTATATTGAGATGAAGGTCGGGCGCAACGTCCCGACCGACGCTCAAGCAAAATATTTAGAATTTTTAGCGGCACAGGGATACTGTGCCGTATGGTGCATTGGTGCAGACAATGCAATAAATATTATTAAAGCATATTTGAAGGGGGAGTTTTATCGTGATAAAGAAAATAGGCTCGATACTGCAGAGCCGAAAGGCAACTAAGAGTGAGGTTAATGCGGCATACGATAGCGTATATAATAACGCGAATAAATGTGTGCACTGTGGCGCCGTAATACCTGAAGGTACGTTATGTTGTTCTGACTGTCAAGAAAAAGTAAAGGAGACTTAAATATGAAATTTACAGAGAAAAACGATAGCGGCATAGAGCTGCATTTGGATTTAGAAGAGCGCGAGCTTTTATATAATGCCTTGCGCCATTATTCTGCATACGGTAAAGATAACAGTTACATAATCGAGCAGATACCTAAAATTTGCGAGATTATGAATGTACTTGATTTACCTGAATTCAAAAGAGGAGGTTGATATCAAATGTCTGATATTAAAAACAATTACGGTGTAAAGCTATTTAAAAAAGACTTAAGAGATTATAAAGTAACAGGTGGATGTGAAATTGAGGAGGCGGAACTGCCGCACATACCTAAAGTAAAAAATCAAGGCTCTGTTAATTCTTGCGCTGCTCATGCATCGTCTTCAATATTAGAGTGGTTTAACGAAAAAGAAACTGGCAAGTATAACGAGCTTTCCACAGACTTTATCTACGGTATGCAAGGGATAGCGTTTAACCGTATGGAAAGTGGAATGTATCTGAGAGATGTTTGCAAAATATTACAAACATACGGAGATGCACTTAAATCTACTGTACCAACTAATACCGAAATGCCTAAATGCTCTGAAAATCTCTCAAAACTGCTTAATGATGAAGTTTATAAAGAGGCGGAAATATGCAAGGTTAAATCATATGCTAAATGTGATACAAAGGAAAGTATTAAATATGCGATACTGAATTATGGTGCCGTTCTCGGTTCTGTTAAGTGGTATGATGGTTATAAACTTAAAGACGGAGTTATCGAGTTTGATGAAACATCCGGCAATGGATACCACGCTGTAATGGTGTACGGCTTTAATAAGAAAGGGTGGTTATGCCAAAACTCTTGGGGGTCTAATTGGGGTAATAACGGAAGATTTATATTGCCTTATGAAATTGGCTTGTGTGAGGCGTGGTCTTTTGTGGATGCCGAGAACTTAGACATACATAAACCGAAAAGAAATAAGATTCTTGATATTTTATATAAAATCATTAATTTGATTTGGAATTGTATAAACAAAGAGGTGGGCAGACAATGACAGATAACGAGATTAAAAAGGCTTTGGAGTGTTGTATTGATACAATCGGTGTTGATTGCGATAAGTGTCCCTATAGTGATAATTGCGTAACAGACGAAAACACAAGCTTTATAATGACAGATGCCCTTGACCTAATCAACCGCCTACAAGCAGAGAATGAGAACGCAAGAAAACTACTCGAACAATGTGAGGATAGCGGCGAGTATTGGGAAAGCAAATATAAAACCCTTGAGGCAGAGAATGAGGAACTGAAAAAAGCAAAATATATCTTTTCTACTGTTGATTATTGTGCAGATGATTTAGAAAAGGCTTTAAAGGAAAATGAAGAATTGAAATCTGCAATAAATGGTTTTCGAGGTTATGAGGACAAAATCAAAGCCGAAGCATACAAAGAGTTTGCAAAACTGTTAATGTCTTATTATGCGCAGTTTGATGAAGTGAATGAAATTATAACTATTTCAAATTTAGAAAAAGCTGTTAAGGACTGTTTAAAAGAATTGGTGGGTGGTGCTGATGTCTGATTCACGAAGAACGTTAAAAAGCTGTGTAGTTTGCGGTGGGGAGTTTATGGGCGGTTGGAATGCTAAGTATTGTGATTACTGCAGGGCGCATCCGAACATAGTGGACAAGTCTAAGAAAAAACAAGGCCGCCCGCTTACAGGACCTAAAAAGAAAAAACGGGTACCCAGCGGCAAAAGTATACAAGAAATACTCGCCGAGCTTGAAGCCTACAACCGTGAACACGGTACCAGATATACATACGGGCAATATATTGAGCTTATCGAAGGGAGGTAATACGGATGGACTGGAAAAAGGCGGCGGAGGCAGACCTGCGCAGTTATGAGGACAGATTAAAGGCGCTTGAGAATATTAAAACTCGAATAGCGGCACAGAAACTGAACCTTGAGGGACTGAGAGCTGCGGCGGCAGATAAGGAGCCGGTTAAGGGCGGAACTTCCCGGCACGATGATAAAATGATAAACAGTATAGTTGAAATTGAAAGGCTCAAGCGTAACTACGGCGTAACGAGTAGATTAGTTCAACTTATTGAAAAAGGTTTATCGGGTTTGAGTTCTGAGGAACGGGATGTTCTGGACTGTTTTTACATTAATCGCGAATACAGGCATATAGACACACTTAGAGATAAACTACATCTTGAGAAAAGTCAGATTTATAAGCTGAAAGATATGGCGTTATATAAATTCACTATTTCTTGTTATGGCATTTTAGACTTATAAAGAGCGGAAAAAGAGCGGAAAAAACAATACAAAAAATGTGATATAATGATATCATAGAAAATTTGGATAAAACAGGCAAGCAGGGACGTGATTCCCTGAACTGCCTGTTTTTATTTTGCGCCGGTATAGGAGACGCCGGAGAGGTGGGACGGTGGGTGAGGTTGCGAACGCTCGCAGTGCGAGATGCAGTGAGCAAAACGAAGCGCTGCAGTCGAACAACACGCCACGCTCCAAGTGAGCGTGTGTTCGGTTACTGCGAGAGGGCAACTTCAATAGGAGTGAAAAGTGAAGAGGGTAACACCTCATCCGTCGCTTTGCGACACCTTCTCCTCAAGGAGAAGTCTATGCGCGTGTGCGCACGTGCGCGTGTACGCGATTCGTATATAAAGGGAGGGAAGAAAAGTTGACAAAATTGGACACAAGAGGTATGTATCCTGCAGTAAAGGGAAGAAAAAGAAAGCTTGCGGAACTGCTTGTAAATCCTGATACAGAGCTTAGTATCAGCGAAATGTGTACGCAAATAGGTATATCGAGACAAACTTTTTATAATTGGCAGCAGGAAAATGAATTCAGAGGCTATGTCAACTGGCTTATAGACTCCTACACCGATTCGGAGCTTGCTAATGTGTGGAAAGCTTTAATTAAAAAAGCGGTTAGCGGCGATGTAGCCGCGCAAAAGCTGTATATGGAGCTTAAAAATAAGTATAAGCAGCAGGTAAATATCGATGGTGGTGTAGTTATAATTTCGGGAGAAGATGACTTAAGTGAATAAAGTGCATTTACCGAATATTGTTGGCGGTGGGTACCGAGATTTTTGGAACGATAAAAGCAGATACCGAGTGCTGAAGGGCGGTAAAGGCTCTAAAAAGAGCACCACAACGGCGCTTAATCTAATATACAGGCTTATGAAATATCCTGAAAGTAATCTACTTGTGGTGCGAGGGGTAATGAATACACATAGAGATTCAACCTTTGCGCAGCTTGAGTGGGCACAGGAGAAACTAAAAGTTAGCCATCTATGGCGAAATACCGTAAGCCCTATGGAAATGACATATAAACCAACAGGGCAAAAAATACTCTTCAGAGGCTTTGACGACGTTCTAAAACTGGCATCTACTACCGTTAAAAAAGGGTATTTGTGTTGGGTGTGGATAGAGGAAGCTTATGAAATAGCGAGTGAAGCCGATTTCGATAAGCTAGACCTATCAATGCCCCGTGGTAACGTGCCTGAAGGACTTTTCAAGCAAACAACCTTAACCTTTAACCCCTGGAGTGAAACCCATTGGCTGAAAAGCCGCTTTTTTGATAAGGAAGCCGACAATGTAAGCACATTTTCAACTAATTACCTTTGCAACGAGTTTTTAGATAGCGCGGATATATCGGTGTTCGAGCAGATGAAGGCTACTAACTACCGCAAATATGCCGTTGCAGGCTTAGGTGAATGGGGTATTGCTGAAGGTCTTGTGTATGAAAACTGGGAGGTACTCGACTTCGAAGTGGATAAGCTCGGCGCCGATGACGGTACCGAGTGGCAATATAAACACTTTTTCGGGCTTGATTACGGTTACAGTAATGACCCGACCGGGTTTGTTGCCCTTGCTGCAAATCCGATAAGTAAAGAAATCTACATATTTGATGAGTTTTATGAAAAGAAACTCTTAAATTCAGATATAGCTGCAAGGCTCAAGCATAAAGGATACGCTAAAGAGCGCATCAGAGCCGATGCAGCCGAGCCAAAGAGTAATGATGACCTGCGCCGATTAGGAGTTCAGCGTATACTACCGAGCGTTAAGGGCAAGGATAGCATAATTAACGGAATAGCGGCAATACAGGAATATAAAATCTATGTTCATCCGAAATGTGAAAATACAATTTATGAGCTTGGCTCTTATAGGTGGAAAAAAGACCGAAACGAAAACGGACTTAATACGCCTGAGGATAGCGATAATCACCTTATGGACGCTTTAAGATATGCGTTCTATGATGTGAGATATTTTAGACCCGATGACCCGAAGGTTAAAAAACGTAAAACACCAGAAGAACGCTTTAACTATGAACGGGGAATAAGAGGTGATGATATGAAAGGAGGCTGGGGCGGTTGATTGTAATAATGCTTATGTGTCTAATAATTCTTTGGCTGATTTCGGCGGGGATTTCTGCTGTAATCGGCTTTTATTATGCCAAAGAGAAATATATCGGCAAAAAGAAAAAGCTGACACAAGATAAAGTTGAGCCGACTGAGGAAGAAATTTACCTTAGAGATAAGAAAAAACGCGAGGAAGAAAACTTTTGGAAGTACGACGGCACCGAACAGGAAAGCGGTTAATGTAAATTAAGAAGTAATATGTTTCTAACATCTAGCGTCTAGTATCTAGAATCTAGTATGTGGAATAAATAAAATGCTCTAACCTTGAGCAGAAGGAGAAAACAAATGGAAAACGAAACAAATGCAGTAGTCTCAGAGGAAACCATACCCGAGGCAGATGCACAGACTGCCGAGCAGGTGGCGACTGAAACCGAACCGAGTAGCACAGGTACGGCAGAAGGCGCAGACAATTCGGCGGCAGCTGAAGGCGAAGGAGCAAACGGTACAGAGGTTAATCCTGAATCGGCAGACGAGCCGATTATAACTATTAGGTATAACCATCAGGACCGTCAGCTTACTAAGACAGAGGCTGTAACATTGGCGCAAAAAGGTTTAAAGATGGATTCTATGGCCGATATGCTAAATGATATTTCATATTTAGCGGCAATTCAGGATAAGACACCGGCCGAGCTTATCAAGGGTTACATAGAAGCAGGTGAAAACATTAAGCGCCAGGAGCTTATAGACCGTTACGGCGGAGATGATGAGGCTATTGAGGTTCTGATGGAGAAATTCAGAACTGAGAATCAGCAAAAATTCTCTGCAGTAAAGGAAACTATTAAGCAAAAGGAAGAGGCGGCTGAGCAGGATTTAAACCAGCGAATAGCCGATGAATTCCAAAATATGAAGGCGGACTTTTCAGAGCTTACCGATTACACTTCTCTACCAACAGAGGTAAAACGGGCGGCTGTAAATGGAACGCCGCTTAAATATGCGTATTTAGAATATAAGTACGCGCAGGAAAAACAGGTGGCTGCAGCCCGTCAAAGTGCGGAGCAGGCGGCCAAGAAATCCACAGGCAGTATGGCGACTGCTGAGGGCGCAAGTTCTACAGAGGATGCACTGCTTAGAGGATTATGGAATTAAATGCGTAATTAATACCCCACCACCGCCAAAGGCGGGGCCTCTCTTCAAGGAGAAGCCTAAAAGTGAGGAAAATTTGAAAATATTTTAATTTAAAGGAGAAATTTATTATGTCATTAAACACATTAGCGTTCGCAACCAAGTTTGCGGATCAGCTTGACAAAATGATTACACAGAAGGCAGTTACCGGTTTTATGGCCGATAATGTACTTCGCGCTAAATTTGTAGGCGCAAAAACAGTTATTCTTCCCGATATTGACTTTGTAGGTCTTGCAGATTATGACCGAGACAGTGGTTTTGCAAAGGGTGCTATGTCTGTAAATCATACCTCTTATCAGCTTAACAAAGACCGTGCTCGAACTCTGCAGATAGATCGTGAGGATATGGATGAGACCGGTATCGCTAATCTTGCTGGTAAAATTATGAGTGAATATGTAAGAACAAAGGTTATACCTGAAGTGGATGCATATACTTTATCTAAACTTGCAGGCATGGCCGCAACAGCTGATGAAGCAACTGGTAAAACCAACAACACCATTGTACTCAATACTGCAGAGGTATACGCACAGTTTAATGAGCTCGCAAACGGCATTTATGCTAAGACTGGTTATGACAGTGAACTGGTGGCATTTGTTAACCCGACTGTTTACGCTGCGCTTATGAATTCGGCAGAAATTCAGAGAATGATCGTTGTATCGGACTTTGAGCAGGGTGAAATTAATCTTAAAGTGAAAAAACTTAACGATGTAGTTATTATTCCTGTAGCAGCTGATAGAATGAAGACAGAATACACTTTTGGCGGCGCCGTAAAAGATAAAGAGGGCAATGTTATTGTTCCTGAAACAAATGAAGGCGGCTTTAATCCGACAGATGAAGCAAAGGATATTGGTATGCTAGTACTTCCGAAGAAAGCTGCTCATCTAGTTAAAAAGAGTGAGAAAATCCGTGTATTCGAGCCAGATACTAATCAGAGCGCAGATGCATATAAATTTGATTACAGAATTTACTATGATGTGTTCGTTAAGAAGAGCGAATTAAATCATATTGCGGCTGCCATTGAGGCGTAATAAGAAACGGAAATGGGGAGAGGCGTTTTGCTTCTCCCTTTATTCCTGTATTGTGGAGAATCAAAATGAAACTTAAAAGTAAGTACGGAAATATAATTGAAGTTACTGAAAACAAAAGAAAAATTGAGTATTTGAAGAGTTTAGGATATACCGAGGTTGAAGATAAACCTATACAGCGAAAGGCAAACAACAAGGTTAATAAAACAAAAAATAATAACACCACAAAAGGAAAGGTGAAAAACAATGAATAAGAAAATAACAACCGAGCCGAAATCGGTTTTTAGAGAATATACACAGGGTAGTAATTATAAAGCAGGCATAGGTGCTAAAGGTATCTTTGAGCAAAGTAAAATTAACGAACGTTTTTATATAGGCGACCAGTGGTATGGCGCGAGATGCGGAAATGACCGACCGCTTGTGCGCCGAAATGTAATTAAGCGAATAGCAGACTATAAGCTCTCAAGCATAGCGGCAGCGCCTATTGCAGTTAACTACAGCGCAGAGGGCGTTGCCGCCAATACAGTAGCGGAGCAGGAATATAAACAGCAGTATGATGCAGTTGTGTCAGGTCAGGCGGATTTTATCGGGGAGACAACCGACCTCGAAGTATCGGTTATTATGGATTTCCTTACAAGCTACGGTAACAGTACTATTGAAAGACTAAGATTCCAAAACCTCAGTACAGAAGCGCTTAAAAATGCATATATAAGCGGTACCGGTATTTTATATACCTATTGGAACGAGCTAACCGATACAGGTCTCTATGCAGATGATGCTAAAACTACTGCTATTAAGGGAGATATTGCCTGTGAAGTGTTGGATGTTGAAAATGTAGTTTTCGGAGACCCCAACAGTGCAGACGTTCAAAGTCAGCCGTATATTATTATCTCACAGCGCCGAGATTTTGAGGACGTGCGCAGAGAGGCAAAAAGAAACAGAATAGCGGCAGATATAATTGAAGAAATTAAGCCCGACGGAGTTGGTAACCAGTTTGTAAGCGCGGGTACCCGTGGCGATGAGGAGCCCACAGATAGCCGCAGAGTAACGGTATATACCAAATTCTATAAAGAGTGGGACGATGACTGCAAGACATATAAGGTAATGTGCTTAAAATGCACCGAAAATGCGCTTGTGCGCCGTCCGTTTAATACGGGTATCAGTTTATACCCCTTAAGCGTTATGAGATGGGACAGCCGCCGCAGTTGCGCATACGGAGACAGTGAGATTACATATTTAGTGCCGAATCAGATAGCTATTAACAGAGCGCTTTCTTCACAAATATGGAATCTAATGCTTAAGGGAATGCCTATAATGCTTGTGAACGGAGATATTGTCGATAATGTAACCAACGACCCAGGGCAGATAATAAAGGTTTATGGGGATTTGCAGGATGTAGCAGGGGCCATAAGATATGTTAATCCTCCGAGCTTTGCAGGTCAGATGATAACCTCGGTTAACGATTTAGCGGCAAATACACTCTCAGACAGTGGTGCTAATGATGCAGCGCTCGGTAATATCCGCCCGGATAACGCTGCCGCCATTATTCAGATGCGCGAAGCTGCGTTACAGCCTATGCAGTTAAAACAGAATCTATATTATGCCTTTATAGAGGATACTATGCGCATATGGGCAGAGTTCTGGTTGAAACTTTATGGCGACCGTAAACTGAAGGTAGATACTGCAGGCGGTGTGGCATATGTACCTTTCCATGCAAACAGATATGAGAAACTGCTTATAAACGCAAGGGTGGATGTAGGCGCTTCGACACTCTGGAGTCAGTCGGTAGTGGTATCAACGCTTGATGCACTGTTATCTGCACAGATTATAACGCCTGAGCAGTATTTAGAGCGTATGCCGGAAAATATAATACCGAATAAAACAGGGCTTCTCAGCGAATTAAAAGAGGCAAGAGCGCAACAGCAGGCATATGAAGAGGGCACATCTGATGAGGCGGTACTGCAGCAGTTCGCACAGCAGCAGCCCGAACTATATGCAAGATACCAGCAGTTGCCGCCTGAACAGCAAAGAGAGTTGTTAATGCGCGTAAGACAAAGTATGAATGCGGGTACCGGGACACCGCAAATGTAAAGGAGAATTAAAATGACGGGCAGAGATATAGTTAAAAGAGCGTTAATAAGGCTTGGATATACTTCATCTAACGGTAACGAGGCTCTCACAAAAAGGGTAATGAGCAGAGCAACCGAGACCGTTAACGATATTTATGCTGATTTATGGGGTACCGAAAAGACAGGGGACTTCGAGCCTATAAACAATCTTGATGAAGAAATACAGCTTAGCAATAAAGCCGCCGCCGTAATGATTTACGGTGTAGCGGCTTTTATAGCACTTAGTGAGGATGACGGCGACCAGAATCAGCTGTGGACAGCTATGTACAACCGAAAGAGAGCAAGTCTTTCAAAAATTGAGGAAATTAAGGATAGAATACCGAGGAGTTTTGATATATGAAATTTCCTGCTATGAATAAAAGACCGCGCCAGGCGGTAGTAGTGCCTGAGCTTAGCGGAGGGCTTAATTTAAGAGATTCGGTTAGTATGATTAACGATAATCAGTTAACCGACTGTAAAAATGTATGGTTTAAAGACGGTGTGCTCAAAACAAGGCCGGGAGTTAGGGAGAGTATATTACATAGTGTTGACGGTGTACGGAACGGAGATATGAGGGCACACGATATTTATTTGGAAAAGCAGGTTGAAAAAGATGGCGAAAATATGTCTTACACCGTTACCGAAAACTGCAGATTATTTTCGATGTTTGATATGAATAGCAATGAAATTAAATTTTATTGGATAGGTGAGACCTATTTTGAAACTTTACCGGTTATTGAAAACGCTACGGAAAATTATTTTGTAGCACAGAAGGATAATACTTTGTATTGTTATTCCCGTGAAGGAGTTTCGAAATGTGATTACACTGCCGATGAATTAAAATGGGAAGCTTTAGGGGAAAAGGATTATTACGCGCCGACTATTGCCACAAATGTAGATTGTTATGACTATGGATTTAATAGAGATAACGATATATTTGCCGAAGGCAATATGCTTGAGAGCTTTAATTTGCTCGGACACAGGTATAAGTTTTATGCATCAACGGTAAGTAAATCTGCTCTTGACTCCGAATTTGGTACACATTTTATGACTTACGTTATACCTTTTTCAAAAAGTGCACTCTATTTGATACCCGAAATTCTTGAGGTGAAAATAACTTATATTGACGGAACTTTAGTAACACATACTGCAACTATAGAATACCCTGGTTCACTTACGGTATTTGAGGAAAAAGAAACTCAGAGTGATGGCTATAAAATGAAGGCAGAAGTCAATACAAAAAACAAAAGTAACGATATTATCCAAATTAACTTTTATGATGAAGAGAATAATATTGCGGTTGTTAAACAAGAGGATTATCTGCTGAATAATATGGAGATTATTGCGCCCTGCTCAAATGATGACAAAAATCCGTTAAAGGTGATGGCTATGACCCGTTGCACCTGGTTTGGCGGTGATAGTGCCGGTATAAACGGCGGTACCCGTTTGTTTTTAGGAGGAAATACCGAAGAGCCGAACCTTGTAGTGTGGAGCGACCTTAATAAACCGTTGTATTTCCCGGAGAACAATTATTTTTACGTAGGTGAACCATCCTCTCGTGTAACGGCATTTGGTAAACAGTCGGATATGCTCGTTATTTTCAAGGATAACGAGACCTATTTCACACAATACAACCGAAATACAAATATAACAGATGATAACCTTATAGACCAGTCTGTTATAGATTATGTAGGCTCAAGTGTGTATTTTCCGCTTACCCTTATAAATGCTAATATAGGCTGCGATTGTCCTGACACAGTACAGCTCTGCAGAAATCGTCTTGTATGGGCGGGTTCTGATGGGAAGATATATACGCTCGTTTCCAATAATCAGTATAGCGAGCGCAATATATTTGAAATCGGTGAGATGATACACAGAAAACTTTGCGAGGATAAGGCGCTTAAAAAGGCGCACTCAACCGATTGGAATGGATATTACCTGTTGCAATCGGGAAATAGAGTTTATGTGCTCGATTATAACTCCTACGGTTACCAGTATGTATCCTCATATTCAAAAACCGAGGATGCGAATTTAAGAATACCTTGGTATTATTGGGAGTTCCCGGCATATTATGGGGCTAGTGAGCAATCGGTGTTGGCGGTTGCGGATGGGAAATTAAAAATAGTAAATGACGGCATTTACGGTATCTTTGTGTGCAATATTTCGCAAGATTGTGCTACAGATAATATGTTGGTTTCCGACCCACCTACAACGGCAAATTATAAATTAAGTACTATTCCGATAGATTGTTATATGCAAACTAAACTATTTGAATTCGGCGCTCAAGGGTACCGTAAAAATGTTGACAAGGTAATGTTGAGTCTTGGTAATAACGGCGGAGAGCCGATTAAAGTAGAGTTTATAACCGATGAGGGCAGCGAGGAAGAATATATAACGCTCGAGGGCGAGGATACGAAGGCGTACTCTCCCGGATATGTTAAGAGCTTACCGCTTAACCCCTGCATCCGTTCGGTTGAGAGATTTGGTGTGAAGCTCAGCTGTGAGGGACCACTTGCAGTTGACGGTATCACACTGTTTTACAGAGTTTTAGGAGGTGTAAAGTAAAATGAGTGGAATTCTTAGTTATGATGAACGCTATAAAAAGAATTTGGCGGCATACGAAAAAGATATGAATTCTGACATTGATGAAAATACAGCAAAATATGATAAAAGAGCTAAGACTACTACAGAGCTTTATGAAGGTGAAATAGCGGATACAAATCTACTTTATGAAGATGATTTAAGGGCAAATGAAGTGCAGAAATACATAAATGCGCGTGAGGTAGCTGAAAACAACGCTAATTTAGGTCTTACCGATTCAGGACTTAATCGTACACAGCAAACTGCAGTGCAGCTCTCGGCTTCAAATAATGCGGCTAAAATTGAGCGACAGCGCCAGAGTGCAGTAGATGAACTCAGAAGATTGATGATGGCTGACATTGCTGAAATTGAGGATGAAAAGTTCTCTTCAGAACAGAGCATTGGAAGCGGTTACAAGCAGATGGCGAGTGAGGCTGCATCTGAAAGTTATAAGGCGGATGTGGAGGCTGCTAATGAATATAACAAATTATTACTTGAGGCTTCAAATAAAGCGACTACAACCAAAAATACTGATTATCAATTCCTTTTAGAAGAAGTAGCTAACAACAAGGCAGACCCTAATTATTGTGCAAATCTTATAGCGCAACATGGAATAAAATACAGTTTGAATACATCCGATCCGGAAATATTATCATTGCTAAAAAGAGCAGAAATTAAGTCAAATGAATTTTTGCATTATGGTTCTACAGGGACTGTTTATAGTGATTATGGCGAAGATGATTCAAATAAGGACGACGAAGGAAACTATTTAAAAAATTATGCGCCAGGCAGAATTAAATACAATTATAAAACGGATGGTAGCAGAGATTATAAAGTTAAATTAGTAAAGCACACTAATAACTGGGGTGGAGGTATTGATAATAACGATGTTATCGATATTTATTATCCTGATGGAACACCTGTTGTTACGAATTTGAAATTAGGCGATTTAAAGAACAAGTGGTTAGCGCAGCAATTAACAAACTGGACTGCAGGTAAAAAGGATAAGGATATTGGTAAAGAAGTAACCATCAATATGGATTTAAGAGACGAAGATTTTTAGAGGGAGTGCATTATGAATATTAGTGATTTTAAAATATTTAAACAAAATCCTTTAAAAATTAGTGATATTCCAAATGTGGTAAAAATAGAAACACCAGAAAGTAGGTTTGGAGGTCATACTACAGAGGAGTTATATAATTTATATAATGACCCTAAAACAAGCGCTACAAATAAGAAGTTTATCAGTCAGGTTTTGGAAAACAAGAGAAAAGGTCAATATAGTGGTTACTCGTATTCTGATATGAACTCTGAACTTGAAAACCAACGAAAACTAAAGGCGACTGCCAGTTCACAAGGTAGAAACCTTGGATATTTTGATGATACTATCCGGTGGCTTGAAAATAATTTAAACAGCAAAGAATATTCGAAAACTGAGGACTATAATTCTATAATTCAAAATCTGACTTCAGATATTGCAAATATTGAACAACAAATTGAAACGCTTAAAGGAGAAGGTAGGAATAGCGGATTCATAGAGCGTGGAGGATTCGGCGCCGGGGGACAGGGAAGTTATAAAAGACAAGCAGAAATTAATGCCTTAGAAAAAGAAAAAACCAAAAAGAAAGAGTACATAACACAGGCTCGAAATCGCAAACAGTCTTTAGAAATTCAATTAATGATACCTACGGTAGAAGAAAAAGGTTTAGATAATGTACTAAAAGAATATAATTCCTATTTACCGCAAAGTAATTATGTTGTCTCAGAGGATGCACGTAATGACATGAGAATTACGGCTCATGAAACGAGTAATTATGATTCTCCAGCAGCTGCTGCAGGAGCGTTCATTGGTAATTGGATAGCCGAGGCAATAAGGGGTACACCTACTCCTAAAGCTACCGATGGAATTAACACCACAAGTTTTAAAATTACTGATAAATGGACTGGAGATGCCAAAAAAGCATTAGCGGCTCTTTATTTAATCGATAAGGAGAGAGCGGTGAAATTTGCTATTGAAACAAACCGTGCTATTGATTTAGGTGAGCTTGAAGAATTTGCGGCTAAAAACTGGGGAACTGCAGTTTTATCTGCCGGTCTTCAGGTGCCTTTTACTTTAGCAGGAGGTATTGAGTGGGTTGACAATGCCGCAGAATACGGAATTAAAAAAGCGCGAGGTGAAGAAGCGGAACTTCGCAGAAGCTATGGAGCGGATGTTTCTAAAGCTTTAATTAGCGGCGGGAAAAAGGCTGCTGACTGGAATATAAACGGTTGGGATGCTTGGGATTTCCTTTATGGCACCGGTACTTCTGCTCTAAATACTCTTGCTGCAAGTGCTATGTTTGGCAAAGCAGGTGGCGTGTTTTTAGGTTTATCGGCGGCGTCATCGGCTACTAATGATATTTTAGATAGAGGCGGTACCGATTTACAAGCTCTTGTTGGTGGCGGCGTTTCCGGATTGTTTGAGGGCGTTTTCGAAACAATTTCTTTAAGTAAACTAGAATATTTTGAAACATCAGACACTATAAAGTTTTTAGATATTCTTACAGATGAAGGAAAGAAAAATGTAAAGCAGTATTTTAAAGTTCTTGGTAAGGATATAGCAAAATCAATGGTAGTTAATGCTTCGGAGGAAGGTTTAACGGAATTTGCTAATATTATGTATGATACAGTGGTTAATAAGGATATTTCCAACTATAGTACACTGTATAATGATTACATAAAACAAGGATATAGCCCCGATGAAGCGCGTATGAAAGCCTGCTCGGATTTAGCTATGCAGGTTATAGAGTCGATGGGTAGCGGTGCCCTGATGGGTATGGGCTTCGCAGGATTAGGGACAACTTCTGCCTATAGGAATGCTAAAAATATTTCAAATAGCACTTGGAATTTATATGGAAGTTCGGCACAAGAACTCATCAACGAAGGTCTTAAAAGTCCTGTAGGAAGTGAAAGCAGAACCATAGCAGAAAAGCTACAGAAAAAAATCGACAATGGTGAGCAGGTTACAGGTGGTAATCTTCGTTTGCTTATCGAGGCTAACGAACAGCAATTCCGCGCCGATGATACCGCGAAAATTAATAACGCTGTTAAAAACCGACTTACCGAGCTTGGTGAAACTGCAGATATTGATACGGTATCGAAGGCTATTACGAAGCAAGTCTCAGGTGAGCAGCTCACAAAAGCTGAACAAAAAGTTATAACTGAAAGCAGATTCGGTCAGCGCGTTTTAAATGAGGCTACAGTTGATAATATCAAATCGGGGGATTATTCAAGCGCTTGGGCTGAAAGCATCGGTACAGACCGAATAAATTCCGAAGCTTATAATTTAGGCGTTGAGTATATTGACGCTGCAGGGAATAACGGTTATAATAATACTGTTGAAAATGCAAATGTAGGAGGTAGTGTAAATGATTCTATCGAAAGAGGAAATAAAGGCGGCCTTGGAGAAGGAGTCGGAAGCGACACCAGAGCAGAAGGCTCGATTCAAAGAAGCTTTCAGGAAAGCGCTGAAGCGTTCTCCGAAAGAAGCTCACGAGAACAGGCGCCGACTGGACAAAGAGGACGGGTACTGTTAAGGTTCGGTAACTCTTTGATGGCATATACACCAATAGAAGCTAATGATAGCACAAATGGCGGAAGAGCTGTTAAATTATTGCAAGGCGTTGGAATAAATGCTGAATTTGCTGAAGGTGATATTGAAACAAACGTTAATGGGATTACGATAACTCATAATCAAGCATTAACTACTGATGATGGAAAGGTATATGTATCAGACAACGCTACTTTAAGTGATATAGAAATAGCGGCTCACGAAAGTGTGCATGTAAATGATGTTTTAGGTACTGAAGCCTTTTTAAATTATGAGGCGGTTATATGCGAACAGATTAACTACGATTCTGATAAGTATTTAGAATTGGCTAACTTAATAAACAAGAGTTATTATAACGGAAAATATGATATTGAATCAATTGATTTCTATGATAAATTCCGTAGAGAAATAGCGGCATACATAAATCAGTTTGTAGTAACAGATTTAAATTTTGCAACTGAGCAATTTTCGGATTTGTTTTATGACTGGAATGCAGTTGTTGAGGCAA
The DNA here is from genome assembly GCA_045646145.1 of Acutalibacteraceae bacterium. Classification (GTDB taxonomy): domain Bacteria; phylum Bacillota; class Clostridia; order Oscillospirales; family Acutalibacteraceae; genus SIG565. The sequence goes on from JAZRKE010000037.1 coordinate 79,101, forward strand.
GCCGACAGTTTAATAAGGATATTGGAGCAGACTTTACGGAGTCTGCTTCTTTAATGCCTGAAAACACGGAAATGCAGTCAACTGCAGTAAGTAAGATTTCTACTCTATCGGCGGCTAATCCCGAATATAACCCTATAGAAGATTTGCATTATAAATCGGTGGGTGTGGAACGGTTAACCGCTGACCAAAAGAAGCTTAGAAAGGTTGGGCAGCAGTTCGGCGCTAAGGTTTTATTTCGCGACCTTGACGAAATACGAATAGACCAAAAAACAGGAAAAGATTTTTTGTTTAGCCCTGAGGGACAGTACGACCCCGAAACAAACACCATAACATTAAACACCAATGTTAAAGATTATCACAGACCTTTGGAATATATCTTGAAGCACGAATTAACACACAGTCTTGAGATAGATGAAGGTAATTATGCTTTATTTGCTACACAGGTACTTAGAAGCGATACCTTTACAGAATATGTACGCTCTAAGGGCTTTGAATCGGCTGATACGTGGGCTGCAGATATTATTAAGCAGTATAGCGGCAAAGGTGTAAAGGGATATCAAGGACCTAAAGCGCAGTTGCTTGCAAATCAGGAAATGGTTGCAAATTTTGTGGGTGATATGTTATTCGGTGGAAGAACCGATATAACTGAAAAGCTACTTAATAGTATGACCCCAACACAGCGCAAAGGCTTTATAGCAAAGATTAAAGAATTCTTTGCAAAACTTAAGCAATTCTTTAAAGGTACTGTAGAATTAACTGAAATCGAGCGCCTTGAGAATCTTTTTCTTGAAACTGCTAATAAAGTGGCTGAATATAATAAAACCGCCACCGAAGGCAGCGGAGATATAGTTTATAGTTTTAAAAATAGAAATAACTCAGAATCAAAAGCTATAATCGATGTCATTAAAAGAAATATCAGTAAAATTTCTTCTGAACTTAGATTTAGTGTTAAGGGTAGTGCGATAGACCGAGCAACACGGAAATCAGATTATGTGTTAAATATTTTTAAACAGCAGGGAGGGGAAGCGTACAACTCTGAAATAGGCATCGTGGAATTAACTCGTTCCGGCGCTAAAAGCACTGTCTTTCACGGATTCGGTTCTCAAAAATTAGCGGCAACTGAAGCCATTAAATCGGTAATTGAAAAAGGAAATATTATATCCTTTACCAAAAATTATGATAATACCGGAGTGGATAGATATGTAATAGCAGCTAAGGGCGAAATTAATGGTGAGCCATCTTATGTAGGTGTTGTGGTAAAATCGTATCCAAATAATAAATCAAATTCCAAATTTTATTTACATGAAGCTCTAATAATAGAAAAAGATTCGCCCATCATGACGGCACCGCAATTAAGCGTAGATGCCGTGAGCGAATCTTCTGATTACAGTATACCCGAAAATGAGAATACTGTCAATAATAATTATGCTCAAGGTGATAAACAATATTCATTTGCTGTGGAAAATGATGCCTCGCTTGTGGAGGAAGCGGAGCGGTTAGAACGCGAGTTAAAGGCAAAAAATAAAACTGATGCTGAAATTCGTGAGGCAATTTGGAAAGAGTATCAGATTATAAGAGACCCTGAGGGCGTGTGGAAATACGAAATAGATGACAGCGATATGGAGGTTTATCCTAACGGTGATTTGCTTATAAAGGACCATCCTGATTATAAAGAATATAAAGCGTTGGAAAGGATGAAGCAACGTTCTGAAAAACAGGATGACCGATTTGCGGAGCTTGATGATAAATTCTTATTAGAGTACGGTTTTGGTGAGCCTTTACTTAAAAACTATGTCAAGCACGATAAGCTCTTTGCTAAATATCCTCAGCTTAAGGAATCAAAAATTGATTTTGATGAATTAGGCCCTGGAGAAAGAGGATATTATGACCCAATAAACAATAGAATCGTACTTGATGAGCGCTTTAAAATGCTCGACAGAATTGGTATGAATATCGATGCCATACACGAGATTCAACACGTTATGCAAAAAATAGATGATACTGAGCCGGGTGCGAGTGAAAAGTATTGGAACGCTCGTTTATTAAGGGGCGATAGATTACCGATTAATCCTGCTACGGGCAAACAGTATACACCGTATGAAGCGTATATGCGCACAAGGGGCGAAATTGAAGCGCGTGAATCGGCGAGCCGTGTAGATATGACCGAAGAACAGCGCCGAGAAACCGTGCCTAATTTAGGGTGGGAGAATTCTTTATCCGCAAGAGAGCCTGTTTTAACAAGTGAATATGATGCCGAGTATTCTTCTGCAGTTGAAAGTAACAATTTAATCAAAGCGCAACAGATGGTTGATGCTGAAATTGCTAATATTTCGAAGGGAAAGGGGGATTTAATTTATGGTAAGAAAGGTCTAATTTTACCTGAGCCTGATATTTCTAAAGATATGCGCAGTGAGGCGGAGAGAATATCAGAAATAGTTGGTGGAAAAGTAAATGCTAAATATGTAGCCAGACAAGAGGTGCGAGAACTTGGCAAAGCGTTAGGCTGGAAAGTTTTGTACGGTGATGTGTATGCCAAGGATAAAAATGGAAATTTGATATATGTCAAAGACCAAGATGGTAATTTGGTGCCTAAACGAGCAGAGGCAAAGGTCGACAAGACAAATAAAACAATTACTATTGATTATCAAAATAAATATCCCATTAAGACTATTGTTAAACACGAGCTTACGCATTTTCTTGAAATTAATTCGAAAACTTATTCGACTTTTGCTAAAAAGGTATTTAGCAGTGAGGTGTTTGAACAATGGCTAAGTCAAGAGGGCGTTTCTGATATTGATGAATACAGAGATAGCATAATTTCTCAATATATCGGGACAAAGGGCTTTGAAACTATTGAGGCGGCGGAAATATCGGCAGATTTTGAAATTGTTGCCCGATTTGTTGCGGATAATCTCTTTAACAATGATGGACAAATGATGCAGAGAATTGTTGAAATGATGAATCCTACACAGCGTTCGAAGTTCTATGAATTCATTTGTTCAATATTTGAAAAATTAAAAGAATTTTTCAAGGGCAAAGATGGATATTCTGAAGTAGTAGCATTAGAAAGAGAGTGGGTAAAAGCATATCGCGCAGCAAATTCGGTGTGGGAGAATGAGTTTGGCGATAAAATCGGTAGGTCTACATATTCTGCATTGGAAACACATTTTATAAATAAATTCATTTCAAAGTTGAATGAAATGAAAGCAGACTCGGGCGAGTCTGCTTTTTCTATGCCGTTTGATGAGGAGTACTTTATTGCGAAGCAGAAGGATAAATCCAAGCTTGATAAAGCAGGTCGCTTTGAGATGGTTTGGAATGGTGTTGACTTAAACTCCGAAGCAGTATATAATGAAAAAAATAATCGCTTTGGGAATGTGCAAATAACCGAAGAACAAAAGCAGCAGTATAAAGCCGCAATTTTAAAGTATAAAAGCAGTGAATCATATACTATTAATGCAAAGCTTAGGGAGGGAGTACCCCTTAGTGAAGCAGACCAAGAGTTTGTGGAAACTTTAGATGCTGCGCTTTTAACATTGCCTACATACGAGGGTATAGTATATCGCCAGTTAGTATTTGATGACTTTGGTGGCGAAGATGCTTTTAATAAATTCTTGAATACGCATAATATTGGTATACCTGTATTATACGAACAATTTACTTCGTGCAGCAAAACGGAGGATGGATATACTGTCGAGGGTAAAAATAAGGTGCAGCTGATTATTGACGGAAAAAACGCACATGATGTTGCAGGCTTTGGTAACAATATGGAAGATGAGGTTATTTATTCGAGAAATAGCGTTTTCATCATCAGAGATATTGTAGAGATTGGTGAATGTATTAAAATTTATTTACAGGAGGATGTTGAAAATGGATACAACACCATTAAAGAACGCGGCGGTACAGTGTGGGACTTGCAGGAACCATATTTTTGGGACAGTAACTTGCAAGGCGTTTCCAAGAAGAATACCGTTGGAAATTCTATCAGGGAAATTCGACCACAGTCTACCGCACCCGCAGGACAATGGAATACAGTACGAGCCGAAGGAGGACAGAACTCCGTATTATCCTCCGAACGCTCAAAACAGGTAACAAAAGCAGACTCGGGCGAGTCTTCTTTTTCTATGCCATTTGATGAGGAATACTTTATTGCTAAGCAAAGAGATATTTCGGTTACAGAGAAGGCTGAGGTGATGGAGAAGCGGTTGGCAAGTAAGGGCCTTAACGGCTTTGAGATTGCCTACGAGGTATGGAAAAAGTACGGTGTTGTGCGGGACGACAAGGGCGAATGGGTGTATGAACTTAATGACTGGGATTTGCACATAGATAAGCACGGCCAAGTGCGAGGCAACACGGATAAAAAGAATTTAGCGGTGCCCGATTATATCGATTTGCCGAGGCTTTATGAAAAGTATCCAGAGCTTAATGAGGTTAGGGTGGATTTTAAGCGGAATTTACAGAAAAAGGTAGGTTCACCCGCTTATTTTCAAGGCATAGGTAAATTTAAAAGAATTGTAATTGATAAGGCGTTACTTGATAATGGGAATGAGCTTCAGTATGCTTTTATACATGAGATACAGCACGCAATACAGTATATAGACGGCAGAGATTCAGGCTCGAGCGATGATTTTTGGAAGTTATATCTAGATATGTTCTTGCCCTCGGATATGCCTACAAATAAGGAGATCACTTTCGAAAATTATGAGGAAACGGTAAAAAGGTATGAATTATACACAAAGGAAATGCCGAAGTCGGTGGTCAGTGAAGTGCGTAGGTTCTGGAAGGCTTACGAGGCGAATGATACCGAGAAAGCCAATTCAATTTTAGAGAAGGTTAAGAAGGGCGATAATGCCGAAGATTTCAACACGTATAGTTTTTGGTATTATAAATATAATAGGCTTTTGAAGGACGGTATAAACGTTCTTACTCCTTTTGAGGCTTATATGAATTCTTCAGGTGAGAGAGAAGCCAGAATGGTTGAGCAGAGGCATAGAGATGCTCACGAAAAAGCCGGAGCCGAATTTCTACAGAGAGCACTCGACGGGGAACGCTTTGAAAATCCAAGAGCTGTATTGGATGAGTTGCAGAAGCGGGACAGAGGGGTGCCTATATATCGACCTGACCTTGCAATATTTCAAGGTGAATTCTGGCAAAAGATTTTGGATGAGCTTGAAAGGCGGGAAAGGGAGACTGAACAGGAAAAAGCGAAAGAACGTGAATTGGCTACAACGGGGAACAAGAGTGATTATTCGGGTGTTGAAAAACTTAGTGAAACACAGTATAATGATTTCGGATGGGTGAGGCATAATGAGGTTTTAAAACCTTACGAATATAACACTCTGCTTTCAAGGTTTGCGGACTTTAAGCACAATAAGGATAAATATCCTGTTACAAGATTTGGCGAAGCAGTAATACATTCAACCGAATGCCCGAATGTTATTATGTATGTTAAAGGCAACATAGGTAATCCGCAGATTACAAAAATTATTGAAATCATTGCTGATGATAATGAAGATATCTCTGTAATTAATGAAAGGATAATTAAAAATGAGTATGAGCAGAAGTCATTACCGTACCAAACTATTACAAGTATGTACGGAAAAGAATATCTCAGATTCCACAGAGGA
>JAZRKE010000038.1:0-46709 GCA_045646145.1 Acutalibacteraceae bacterium
TATCTATGTGGAGCAGTACCTGGGTGACTTCACACCATTCGGACCAGCTGTGACACAGGCACTTAAGAGCACTGATGGCGTCATGATCTTCGACATCGTGCATCTTAACAAGCACAAGCTCTGGGATGAGCTTGAGCAGGCAATGAAAAATGCAGAAGAATAAACACAATACTTTTATAAACTAACCAATTATTCAATGAAAGCGATTTTCAAGAATCTGATCAGTTCCTTTGTCGCAAAGGCTGCTGTGTCTGTGGTTGCTGTTTTCCTTATGGGGGGGGCAACTCTATCTGCACAGCCTGTAGTCAAGGGAAAGGTGACTGATGCCAGCGGTCAGCCGCTCATCGGAGTCACAGTCATTGTCAGTGGAACCTCTAATGGAACAATGACAGATGAGAACGGAAATTACAACATTTCTGTAAAGAATGGTGATGTGCTTGAATTCGTTTGCCTCGGAATGGCCACCAAGACATTCGAGTGCGACGGTTCTATCTCATTACTGAATGTAAGCCTCGAAGAGGATACTACTTTTCTCGAGGAAACTATTGTGGTCGGTTATGGTACACAGAAGAAGTCTTCAATGACAAGTGCCGTTTCTGCCATCAAGGGTGACGAGCTCCTCAAAGCTCCTTCTACAAACGTTTCACAGCTCCTTGCCGGAAAGCTTACTGGTGTATCTTCAGTTCAGGAGTCGGGTGAGCCGGGCCTCGACCAGGCATCGCTTAAGATCCGTGGTTCCGTTTATGGAGTGGCTTATGTTGTGGACGGTTTCCCTGTAGATAATATCAATGACATTGACCCTGCTGACGTAGAGAGTATCTCGGTTCTTAAGGATGGTGCATCTGCTGCAGTGTACGGTCTTCAGAGTGCCGGTGGTGTGATCATCGTTACAACTAAGAAAGGTGAAAAAGGTAAGCCAAGGATTTCATACAATGCTTCACTCGGAGCCTCAATGAATGCCAATTTCCCTGACTTCATGAATGGCCCTCAGTTCGCTTACTGGTACAATATGGCCCAGATGATGGACCAGCTTGCTAATGGAACAATCTCAGATCGCAGCCAGTACAAGCCATATTTCACTCAGGAGAATATCGCTGCAATGCAGAACGGTGATCCTACTGACGGCTGGGACAATGTTGACTATATCGACAGAGTGTTCGGTACTGGTTTCACTCAGAAGCACAATGTGACCGTTCAGGGTGGTATGAAAAGTTCGGAATTCCAAGACAAAGCGGAATTGCAAAAAACCTGACCTCAAAAATTATATTTGAGCCTGATTATCGAAATCACGATGCTCTGCGCGGAATTGAGGGCTTTTCACATCTGTGGCTGATTTTTGATTTTTCACTTGCACATCGTGAAATTTGGTCGCCTACCGTAAGACCTCCACGGCTAGGAGGTAACGAAAAACGTGGAGTTTTTGCAACCCGTTCCCCTTTCAGACCTAACTCATTAGGACTTTCGTGTGTGGAACTATTAAAAATTGAACAGAATGAAAATGACGGGCAGATTTTAATTGTGAGCGGCGCCGATTTGCTCAATAATACACCGATTTATGATGTAAAGCCCTATATCCCTTACGCCGACTCTTACCCCGAGGCTACAGGTGGTTTTACCGAGGAAATTGATTATAAAAAGCTTAATGTTATATTCCCTGAAGAGCTTTTAAACATTATTCCAAAAGAAAAAAGACAGGGCTTAATTGATATTTTGGCAGAGGACCCTCGCCCTTCTTACCAAAACGACGGGGATAGGATTTACAGTATGCTTTTTGATAGGTTTGATATTCATTTTAAAATAAACGAAAACACGCTAACGATTATAAAAATAGACAAAAAAACCACCGAATAATCGGCGGTTTTTAATTTTATTCAGCTTCGGTAGCTTCCACTTCTTCTACAGTTTCTGCTGCCTCTACGGGAACTTCAACGGTTTCTTCAGCAATCTCTTCTACTGCAGGCTCTTCGGGAAGAAGGGCACGGATGGAAAGGCTTACGCGCTTTTTATCATCATCAATAGCGGTGATTTTAACTTCAACAGTCTGACCTACCTTTAGTTCATCCTGAGTTTTAGTAACGTGCTTATTAGCAATCTGAGAAATGTGAATAAGACCGTCAACACCGGGGAGTATACGGGCAAAAGCGCCGTATGAAGTAAGGCTTACGATGGTTACCTCTACGGTATCGTCAAGCTTATAGGTGTTATTAAAGATAACCCACGGATTATCCTCGGGTTTTTTGTAGCCTAAAGAAATCTTTTTCTTATCAATATCAATATCCTTAACATATACTTCTACAGTATCGCCTACGAGAACAACCTCGCTGGGATTCTTAATACGGGTCCAGGAAAGTTCGGAAATATGTACCATACCGTCAACACCGCCGATATCAACGAATGCGCCGTATGAGGTTAAGGACTTAACAGTACCTGTATAACGGTCGCCCACAGCGATAGACTCCCAAACCTTTGCAGCGGCAGCCTTTTTAGCTTCAAGCAGAACACTCTTAATTGAACCTACAGCTCTTCTGCCCCTGCCGATTTCGATAATTCTGAACTGAACATCGGTACCCTTAAGGTCTTCGGTAGCTTCGTTTCTTGAAAGAGTTGCTAAGGATGCGGGAACGAAAACTCGAGCACCTTCTGTGCTTACGATTACACCGCCCTTAATAACATCGGTTACGGTGCCGCTTAAAATCTCGCCAGACTCTTTAGCTTTTATAATATTATCCCAACCGGCAATAGCATCATAACGCTTCTTGGAAAGCATTGCTGTTCCTTCTTGGTCGTTGGTACGCATAATGATAAGATTAATCTTATCACCAACGCTTACTGCAGTTTTTAAATCAACCTCTGAGAAAGAAAACTCATCGCGTGTTACATAGCCTGTAAGTCCGCGACCGTAATCAACCTGAACCTCAGTGTCGGTAACAGCTAAAACTGTTCCCACAACCTTTTTATCATCGTTAAGGGAGCTGAGAGATGCTTCAAATGCCTCCTCGTCAGTCATATCCTCAAAGCTTTTTTGAGCGATTTCTTGTTCCTCGGTAATCTGCTCATTAACCGGTTCAAAATTTTCCATGGTATTAATTACCTCCTTTATTATGCCCGCCGGCGTAGATGCGCCGGCTATAACCCCCACGCTGTTTCCACCTATAAAAAATTCCTTTTGCAGTTCTGCTGCAGTTTCTATTAAATAAGTGTTTTTACAAAAGGACGAACAAACATCAAATAATTTTGCTGTGTTTGAACTGTGCCTGCCACCGATAACTATCATTATATCGTGTGTACGGGCTAGTTCCTCTGCCTCTTGCTGACGCACAGACGTAGCACTACATATTGTATCAAAAATATGCGCATTTGTACATACTTTTTTTAAAATTTTACAGCATTTTTCAAAGGTTTTTTTGCGAAATGTGGTCTGAGAAGCCACACAAACCCTTCTTTTTTCGAAATTTGAATGAATTCTGAGAATTTCTTCTAGTTGCTCTTCATTAGAAAACACATATTTTTCACCGCTTATGTGCCCGAGAATTCCTATAACCTCGTGGTGTTTCTCATCTCCAGCCACCAAAACAACATCACCGTTATCAGAACTCTCCTTAACGATTTTATGAATTTTTGCAACAAATGGACACGTCGCGTCACATATCTCTAAGTCATAATTCTCAGCCTCGCGATAAACGCTTTCGGGTACACCGTGAGAACGGATAACCAGCACCGAATCGGCATCGGCCTCGCTCGGAGAATTAACGGTTTTAACACCGCGCTCTGATAGTTCTTGTACCAGTTGAGGATTATGAATTATAGGTCCTAGGGTAGAAACCTTTTTGCCGTTATCGAGTAGTTCATACACCATATTTACTGCACGGTCTACTCCGAAACAAAAGCCCGCGGTTTTAGCAAGTGTAATTTTCATTACATTACATACGCTCCTCTATAATTTTTACAAGCTCATCTATATTTGTCTGCAAATCTTTTTCGGAGCTGTCATACAGTATAGAATTTTCGGCAGGCCTCAGTGGAGCTATTTCACGGTGGGAATCGTTATAATCGCGCTTCTCAATATCGGCTAAAACATCTTCAAATGACACACTTTCTCCCTTTTCGATAAGCTCTTTATATCTGCGCTCAGCTCGAATTTCGGCAGACGCCGTTAAGAAAATCTTAATTTTGGCATCGGGCAATACTACCGTGCCAATATCTCTGCCGTCCATAATAACATTATTTTCTCTTGCAATTTTTCGCTGCATTTCGAGCAAAAATGCCCTGACCTGCGGCTTCGCCGATACAGCAGAAGCCATCATAGACGCATCGGGTGTGCGGATTTCGGCGGTTACATCAGTTCCGTCTAAAAAGACATGCTGAACACCGTCTATATATTTAAAATCCACATCGGTTTGGGCTAAAATTGTATCGATATCACAGTCAAGCTTGGTATCGTACCCGAGATTCAAAAATTTCAAACCCGTTGCTCTGTAAAGCGCCCCCGTATCAACATATAAAAATCCAAGTTTTTTTGCAGCCGCCTTGGCTATTGTGCTTTTACCTGCTCCTGCCGGACCGTCAATTGCTACTGCTATCATTAAATACTTCCTCCTGCTAATGCGCCTGTTGAAAAGGCTATTTGTAAATTAAAGCCGCCGGTGTAGGCGTCTACATCTATAATTTCCCCTGCAAAATAGAGATTATCAATAATTTTTGACTCCATTGTAGCAGGATTTATTTCCTTTACACTAATTCCGCCGCTTGTAATTATGGCTTCATCTATATCTCGGAAATCGGTTGGGTGGAGTGTAAGATTTTTTATCACATTTACAAGCTCTGACCTTTGCTGCTTTGTAATCTGATTAACCCGAGTGCCACTGTCAATTCCCGAAAGTTTTATAATTATAGGAATAAGACTTTTAGGCAAGAGCTTATCAAGCGAATTTGCTATAATCTTACCACTGAACTCATTAAAATCACGTTGAATTCTTGCATCCAACTGTTCATTGGTCAATGCCGGTTTTAAATCAATAACAACCTTATAATCTGTGGGTTTTCCCTTTCGCATATGCGCTGAAGCGCTAAGTGTTAAAGGACCCGAAATACCGAAATGGGTAAATAGCATTTCACCTAAGAGTTCGAAAGCAGGCTTTTTCTTATCATTAAAATAAAGAGATAGCGTTACGTTCTTTAAGGAAAGCCCTGAGAGAGCCGAACAAAAGCCCTCGTGAATTTTTAAAGGAACTAACGAGGGGGTAAGGGCTGTTACAGTGTGCCCTAAAGCCTCTGCCATCTCATAACCGTCGCCCGTTGAGCCCGTTAAATGATAGGATTTGCCGCCTGTGGCGAGGACTACGGCATCAAAATATAATTCCTCGCCGCTTTTGAGTGTAACGCCCTTTACGGCCCCGTTCTCGGTAATTATACCACCGACCGCCGAATTTACTATTTTAGCGCCGCTCTGCTTGGTCTTTTTAACCAGCGCATCGACAATATCGACCGATTTATCGCTTACGGGAAACACTCTGTTACCTCTCTCTGTTTTAAGGGGAACATCCGCATTTTCAAAAAAGGCAATAGTATCGAGGGCGGAAAATTTTGAGAATGCCGAATATAAAAACTTACCGTTTTTAGTTGTATTGGAAATTAAAGTGTCAACAGAACAGTTATTGGTTACGTTGCATCTGCCCTTTCCAGTAATCATAACCTTACGGCAAGGCCTTTCCATCTTTTCGAAAACGGTAACGCTATGACCGTTTTCTGCCGCCTTTACAGCCGCCATTAATCCTGCTGCTCCGCCGCCTATAACTGCCACCTTTTTTGGCATTTCTCTTCCCCCCTATCATAATTTATATTTTAACAAAAAATAAGTGAAATGTAAAGAAAATTCCCCACAGCTTTTCTGTGGGGAATTAAAATTATTTAGCGTAGTCAACCGCTCTGTTTTCACGGATAACGTTTACCTTAATCTGACCCGGATATTCAAGCTCATTTTCAAAGCGTTGAGCAATATCGTGAGCTACGATTACCATCTCATCATCACTGACAAGCTCAGGTTTAACAATAATGCGAACTTCGCGTCCTGCCTGAATAGCATAGGAGCGTTCTACACCCTTGAAGGAATTGGCGATTTCCTCAAGTTTTTCAAGACGCTTAATGTAGTTTTCAATATTCTCGCGCCTTGCTCCCGGGCGTGCGGCAGAAATAGCATCAGCCGCCTGAACAATACAGGCAACAACTGTTTTTGCCTCAACATCTCCGTGGTGAGCGTGGATAGCGTGGATAACGTCCTCGTTTTCCTTGAACTTACGGGCGGCTTCAACACCGAGTTGAATATGCGAGCCCTCTTGCTCATGGTCAAGCGCCTTACCAATATCGTGAAGAAGACCTGCACGCTTAGCAAGTGTTACATTTGCGCCGATTTCGGCAGCAATTATGCCTGATAAGTGGCAAACCTCTAAGGAATGGTTAAGGACACTCTGACCGTAGCTTGTACGGTATTTAAGTTTTCCGAGAAGTTTTACAAGCTCAGGGTTGAGATTACGTATACCCGCTTCAAGCATTGCTCTTTCGCCCTCTTGCTTAATGGTAGCCTCAACCTCAGCGGTGGCTTTATTTATCATTTCTTCAATTCTTGCGGGGTGAATTCGTCCATCCTGAATCAGTTTTTCAAGAGTGAGACGCGCGATTTCACGCCTTACAGGGTCGAAGCACGAAACGGTAATAGCCTCGGGTGTATCATCGATAATAAGGTCGGCACCCGTAGCGGTTTCAAGAGCACGAATATTTCTACCTTCCCTACCGATAATTCTACCCTTCATTTCATCGTTGGGCAGTTCTACTACCGACACGGTAATTTCAGAGGTATGGTCGGCCGCGCAACGCTGAATAGCGTGGCCCACAATTTCACGGGCCATTTTTTCCGATTCTTCCTTAGTTTGACGCTCGTACTCGAGGATTTTAACTGCCTTCTCGTGGTTTAACTCACCATCAAGCATTGATAATAAATGGTCCTTAGCCTGTTGCTTGGTAAAGCCTGAGATTTTCTCAAGCATTTCAATCTGGCTACGCTTAATTACCTCACATTCCTCAATTTTTGCATCAATTTCCTTGGCTTTTAATGCTAATTTTTCTTCCTTAGCTTCCAAATTTTCAATTTTTCTGTCTAACGCTTCTTCTTTTTGCTGAAGACGGTTTTCACTGCGCTGAATATCGCTTCTGCGCTCTCTTAAGTCACGCTCGGTCTCCTGACGGAGCTGATGAACCTCGTCCTTAGCTTCGATAAGAAGCTCTTTTTTCTTGGTTTCGGCATTTTTAATTGCGTCGTTTAAAATTCTTCTTGCTTCATCCTTTGCAGTGCCTATTGCAGTTTTATCCGCTTTACTTCTGTAAGCTGAACCGCCAAAGAAGCCAATTACTCCAAGAATTAAAGCCGCAATGCCGCCAATGATAAATGGCATATTCAATGCACCTCTTTTCTGTAGTGTGGCAGAACACAAAGCCTGCCCGATTTCGCTCGCCGATTTTAAAATACGGCTTCGCACTTATTCTTGCAAGGTACACACCTTGCTTCAAAATTCTTGCTTTGCCGAATATTAAACTCGGAGGCAGAAATTCTTAATACCTACTAAACAAAAAATTTTTATATAAAACAACGCCGACAAAACTTGTAATACTCTTGTATTTCAAGTTTTGAGGCAAAGTATTATGGAAAATTTTGTTTCGCAGGAGTGGCAGTTCTTGTGTCCTGCCATACTAAATTACGACTTCAGTCGGGGTCGTATTTGCCCGGATATGTATTTATTATGAAACCGTTCGCCATACGGAAAATATATAAAACTTATCACAGATATTTTACCATTAATAGCGTAAAGTGTCAAGTTCAATATCACTAAAAGAATTATTAATAATTTATATATAGTTTTTTAGGGAAAAATGTGGTATAATCGCTATCAGGGTGATGATTTTATGAATATAAAGCTTACAAAAAAAGATTTTTTAACAATACCTAATTTTTTAAGTCTTGTAAGGCTCTTAATGATTCCCATTATAATATGGCTTTACATTGGCAAAAAGGATTATAATTTAACTACTTTAGTAATAATCCTTTCAGGCCTTACCGATATTGTTGATGGCTTTATAGCAAGGACCTTTAATATGGTATCGGATGTAGGAAAGGTGCTTGACCCTATTGCCGACAAATTAACACAGGCCACCCTTATGTTTTGCCTGGCTTCACGATATAAACTTTTATGGGTGCCGATAATAATTTTTATTATAAAGGAAAGCTTTATGCTGCTTTTTGGCTACATAACACTCGAGGTTACCGATAAAATCAACAGTGCACGATGGTACGGAAAGGTTAATACCGTAGTACTTTACGGTGTGATGGCAGCACTTATATTCTTCCCAAGCATTGAGCCCGATGTTGCCTCATTTTTAATAGGCTTCTGTGTAGCGGTGATGCTTGTGGCACTGATACTTTACATTAGTTTTTACATCAACATTTTAACTGAACATAGCAAAAAAAATCAGGAGAATTAATCTCCTGATTTTTTTGTTTTAACGGGATTGATTTGTGAAATTATTATACCGATAAATATTATAGCGCAACCTATATAGGCGCGAAGTGACATATTGTCAATTCCAAAAAGCACTCCGCCTATAGCGGCAAAAACCGATTCGCTGGATAAAATAATTGCGGCATATGTAGGATCTGCACCACGCTGCCCTAAGCCTTGACAGGTATAGGCTATTCCCGAAGAGCAGATGCCAACATATAAAAGCGGAAATCCGACAGCTGAAATCTGCGGAATTACCTCCATAAATGATACTCCTGCAAAGGTAAATGCAATAAAGCTGCCCAAAATTCCGCTCCATAAAAACTGCGCTGCAGAAAATTTTATAGGACTTACTTTATTTATAAATTTATCGACACAGATTATATGGAAAGCCCACACAATTGAGCCTGAAAAAATTATAATATCCGATTTACCGATACTTCCAATTCCATCGGTAACGCTGAGCAGGTAAAGTCCTATAACGGCACAAACAGCACCGATACATACATTAATTCCTGTTTTTCTGCGGAAGAAAATAAAATAGAAAATGGGTACTAAAACAGTATAAATACCCGTTATAAACCCTGCCTTGCCTGCGTTGGGACTCATATTAATTCCCCACTGTTGCAAAACAGAGGCTGTGAATAAAAGTGTTCCACAAAGCATACCCGAAAGCACTGTTAGTTTTGCATTGACCCTTGCTCCCGATTTTTTCTCCGCCCTGTTTTCAAAAAGGAAAATCACCGGCAGCAACGATACAGCACCCAACAAAAACCTTGCGCCGACAAATAAAAACAGATTAATCTTACCCTGAATACTACACTGCGCCACAAAGGCAAAGCCCCAAATTATAGCGGCGGCAAGTAAAAACATATTGGATTTTAGTGATTGACTTTTCATTCTACTGCCCTCTTATTATCTGACCGTTCTCGATACTAAAAACAATATCTCCTACATAATCGGTGCGAATAACCTCAGCTCCGATGTTTTCAAGTTTTTCAATAACATCCTCACAGGGAAGACCGTATGAATTATCTTCACCCACCGAAATTACGGCAAATTCGGGTGTGGCAATATTTAAAAAGTCCTGACTTGACGAGGTACGGCTACCGTGATGCCCTACCTTTAAAACATCACAATCGAAATTAATACCGTTTTCTATCAGCACCTTTTCCGCCTTCGCCTCGGCATCTCCTGTGAATAGGAATTTTTTACCGTCAATATCCGCAATGATAATAAGCGAACGATTATTAATATCATTATCGTCGTTCTCAGCATAAAGCACGGTAAACTCAAAATCTCCAATATTAATAACCATACCCTCGGTTGCGGTGAAAATCTCGGCGCCGCTTTTTACAATAGCGGAATTGAGGGCATTTACATCCTCATCGCTTTTAAATTCAGGAATAACTATATTATGGGTTTCAATATTACCGAGAATGTACTCAGCCCCTCCCGCGTGGTCCTCATGGGAGTGTGAAATTATCAGCGCATCAAGAGCATTTACACCGTATGAACGGATTTGTGTTAAAAGCGCACGGGAATTTATCTTTTTGCCTGTATCTATTAAAGCGGACTGTCCGTTACTGCAAATCAGAATACTGTCTCCCTGGTCTGCATCGAGCACGACTACAAAATCCTCGCCTACTTTACTTGCAGAATTTTGGCCGGTAAAAAATTTACCGGCCAAAACAAGTACACATAAAGCAAAGACAAAGGCTAAGGACTTAATTAATCTTTTCTTTGTTAAGTTCCTCAATTTTATTCTCCTGCCTGCTTCTCAAGCAGCTGTTCCTTGGTTATAAGTACCTGACGCGGCTTTGAGCCCTCATAGGGACCTACAACGCCTCGTTCCTCCATCATATCAACAAGTCTTGCAGCCCTCGCATAACCGAGTTTCAGCTTTCGCTGCAAAAGCGAGGTTGATGCCTGACCAAGCTCAACCACCGTTTCTATAGCGGCTGACAGCATCGGGTCTTCTTCAGGACCATCCTCAGCGAGCCCTGTTTTCTGGCGTTTTTCAACCGCAGCCTGACGCTCGATTTCGTGCATAACATCCTCATCATAATCGCTTGTGTGGTCGCCTTTTATGTATTCAACTACCGCCTCAACCTCATCATCGCTTACAAAACAACCTTGCAGTCGGTTCGGCTTTGAAGCTCCCATCGGGTTAAACAGCATATCTCCTCGGCCCAGCAGTTTTTCCGCTCCCGCCATATCAAGAATTGTTCGGCTATCCACCTGACTCGATACTGCAAAGGCAATACGCGTTGGAATATTAGCCTTAATTACACCCGTTACAACATCTACTGATGGGCGCTGAGTGGCTATGAGCAGATGCATACCTGCAGCTCGCGCTTTCGCGGCAATTCGGTTAATCGAATCCTCCACTTCATTCGGGGCTGTCATCATAAGGTCGGCAAGCTCATCTATAATAATTACGATATGCGGTAATTTTTCAAGTGTTTCATCGGTTTCAGCCAGCTTATTAAAACCTGCTAAATCTCTGACACCGTTACCCGCAAACATAGCGTAACGCTTTTCCATTTCGGTTACTGCCCAACAAAGAGCACCTGAGGCTTTTCTCGGGTCGGTAACGACGGGGACGAGCAGATGCGGAATTCCGTTATAAACACCGAGTTCAACAACCTTCGGGTCTATCATTAAGAGCTTTACCTCTTCGGGTGTTGCCTTATAAAGAATACTCATAATTATAGAGTTGATACAAACCGATTTACCCGAACCTGTAGCACCTGCTATAAGTCCGTGCGGCATTTTTGCAATATCGGTAACAACGGCGTTACCCCCGATATCTCTGCCGAGCGCTACGGTTAATTTACTCTTAGATCCTGTAAATAGCGGAGACTCTATTATTTCACGAACACCAACAACACTGCTCTGCCTGTTAGGAACCTCAATACCAACCGCCGCCTTATTTGGAATAGGCGCTTCAATTCTGACGCCTGCGGTTGCAAGATTAAGAGCAATATCATCGGCAAGATTGGTAATCTTGCTAATTTTTACACCTGCACAGGGCTGCAGTTCATATCGGGTAACTGTGGGACCTCGGCTAATATCCACAATTCTCGTCTCTACACCGAAGGAGCGCAGAGTATCAACAAGATGGGCTGCCGTCGAGTCAAGGTCGGCACTAGTTGCGGCAGCGCTTTCAAAGCTCGGCGCCTTAAGCAACGAAATCGGCGGGAATTTATAGGAATTATCTTCGGTAATAACGATACCGTTTTGCTTAGTTTCCTCAATTTCCTGTTCAATTTCCTTTTCCGACTCGGGGTCATGTTTAATTTTTTGCGGTTTTTCTTCTTCTGCCTCTTTAGAAGCGGAATTGAGTGCCACATTAATTTTTTCGGTCTCGGTGAGTTCAAGGTCTGTACCATTATATGCGGCAACCACCTTTTTCTGTTTGTCGCTCAGCGAGAGGTCATCCTCGCGCTTGACAGGTATATCATCAACAGGTATATCAACACTTGCCCTGCGTTTTTCTTTTTGCGCAATATCTCTCTCATTTGCCTGTTTTTCAGCAAGTTTTACAAAGGCATCCTCTGCATGTTCCTCAATATGCTTGACAGGCTTTGAAAGTGTTTTCAAAAATGCAATAAGGGTTGTACCTGTAATTAACATTAACATTACAAATAAAAGTAAAATTACGGTGATAATTGCGCCGGTTTTACCAAAAAGCATATACAAGGGCTGACCTAAAAATGCACCCATGAATCCACCGCTTTTCATTTGCACACCCGACGTATAGGCAGATGTAAGGTGCTGCCAGAAGTTAAGTGAATCGTCATGCTTTATAAAAATATCAACCGCTGCGCCTATAAGCATAACAAGTATACCCGATTCAATTACCTTGGCATTAATCGAGCCGTAAAACTTATCAAGCGCGTACATTATTGCAACAAAGCCCAAAAGCAGTGGATAAAAAAATGCCGTTACTCCAAATATTCCAAAAAATATATTATGTAAACCATTCCATGCCTTTTCTCCCGGAATTAAAACTACAAATAACAGAAAAACTGCTACGGCAAACCAGATTATAGACATAACCTGTCTTTTTCCGTTATTAATTGCCGCCGTTCTGTTTGCATCCTGACGCTTAACCGTTGTATTACTCTTCGGTCTTCCTCTTTTTTTAGCAGCCATATTTACACCCCTTGTATGTATCGGGCTGATTTCAGCCCCCATTATTTTCTATTAAACTATATAATTTATTTATTGCATCATTAAGTCCGCCAAGGGAATCTATAAGCCCCTCTTTAACCGCCGCACTTCCACACAGCACAGAGCCTACATCGGTTACAAGCTCACCTGTATTCATCATAAGTGAGGAAAAACGCTCCGCCGTGATACCCGAATTTTTAGTAACGAAATCGGTAATTCTCTCCTGCATACGCTGAAAATGATTCATCAACTGCGGCACTCCGATTACAAGACCGTTCATTCTTACAGGATGAATTGTCATTGTAGCCGACGGCACTATAAAAGAATGCTTAGCCGACACTGCCAAGGGAACACCTATTGAATGTCCGCCTCCCAGCACAATAGATACAGTTGGCTTTTTCATACCCGAAATAAGCTCGGCTAAGGCAAGTCCTGCCTCAACATCGCCACCAACGGTGTTAAGGATTATAAGCAAACCCTCTATAGTTTCGTCCTGCTCAATAGCCACCAGTAGCGGAATTAAATGCTCATATTTGGTCGACTTACTCTGCTCGGGCAAAACGATGTGGCCCTCAATTTCACCAACTATGGTAATGCACTGAATTTTATGCTTGGCATTATCGGCTGAAATTGTTGCAAAATCCTCAATACTTTGGGTTATTTCGCTCTTATCTTTATTATTGTCTTTCATTATACCAATCCTCCAAAAAATATTATTGGAAAATTGGCGGCAAAGATACATTGATAATTATATCAAATTATATCATATAATGCAAGTACTCAAAAACCGATTTCCAAAAAAGGAAATCGGTTTTTAAATCATTGTCCCGATTTTTGTACATTGAAAAAATTATAATAAAATTACAAAATAAGTGTTGACAAACAGGCAAACACGCATTATAATAGGAAATGTAGAAAAAGAACAAATGTTCGGGAGGAGAAAAATATGACTTTTTCATTCGCTTTACAGACTGTTTTAGAGGTTCTAGCTGTTGGTTTTGTTATATGGGGCATATTCCACGAGGATAAACTTGTTTCCTTTGAGGAGAGTATTAAATGCTACTTTCGCAGAAAAAATTTGCAAGTAATTGATAACAACAATAAATGTAATAAGCATTGTGCGTAAAACAACCTATTTTCTATTCCTTTCTTTTCCTTAAACGCAAAACCCACGATGGTATGCCATCGTGGGTTTTGTGGTTTATTCGTCCTTTAGAACAAATACCTTGACCTTTTTATTTTTCTTTTTGCAATTATCAATTACAAATTTTGTACCCCTTGAAGAGCCGTCCCAAAAGGCTAAAACTAAATCTGCATAATCAATAATTTGAAGATTTCGTTTAAGCGGTGCTGACCTGCCATATTTTTCATACTCGGGCAAAAATTCTGTTAATTTAATATGATTAGCTTTGGCAAAATCCGCCGCACAACTATCTATTCCTTTAGCACCACCCGAAACAATTTCCGAAACGTTGCTTGGCAGATACTTTTCTAAATTTCTTACCTTTAACCCTCTCGAGCCTATTATTGCTATTTTCATAAGCACCTCACATATGCGTCATTTTAACGTCATTATATCACCATTTTTGTTTTGACGCAATAATTTCACTATAATTTAGTCATAATAATGTAAGTGAGGTTATATTATGGATAACAAAATCTTAAGATACACTCTACGGGTTGACCGTGATTTATTTCAAAAATTCCGCTATGTAGCAGAATTTGAGGGACGCTCAGCAAACAAAGAAATTGAACAGTTTCTAAAAAAGCACGTTGCTGAATTTGAGGCGAAACACGGTGAAATTAATAACAAATAAAAATCAGGCAGAAATTCTGCCTGATTTTTTTACACTATTTTATTCGTAGGCTCGCCTTTCAGGTAGGCTGATAGATTATTTTCAACTATTCCCACAAGTCTTTTGCGGGTACTTACGGGTACCCAGGCTGAGTGGGGTGTTATTGTGATATTGGGGGCGCCGATTAAAACGCAGTCTTTTCTCATAGGCTCTACACTTACAACGTCTACCGCCGCACCCGATAATTTACCGCTACTAAGGGCTTCAAAGAGCGCTTGTTCATTTACAAGTCCGCCACGGGCGGTGTTTATAAAGTATGCGCCGTCCTTGCATTTAGCGAAAGTATCTTCATTCATCATCTCTGCATTATCTGCTGTCAAGGGGCAATGAAGAGAAATAATATCGCTTCCTTTAAGCAGTTCTTCAAACGTTACATACTCGGCATCATTATCACGGATAGTACGGGTATGAACTAAAACTTTCATACCAAAAGCCTCGGCTATTTTTGCTACGCGTCTTCCAATGCTACCGAAGCCGACAATACCGAGTGTTTTGCCTTCGATTTCATCGGTGGTGGTAATAACGGGTGAAAACACAGGGCTGTTAATCCAGCCGTCCGACTTAACGAAATCGTTATACTGCGCTACACGGCTGAAATGATTTAAAATATAGGCAAAGGTCTGCTGAGCTACGGCGGAGGTTGAATATTCCCCTGCGTTTGTAACGGTTATACCCTTTTCCTTGCAATAGGCTATATCAATATTGTTATAGCCTGTAGCGCACTCGCCTATATATTTAAGCTTTTCGGCTTTATCGATAATATTTTTATCAATTTTGAGCTTGTTGCAAAATAGCACGTCATAATCCTTAATAACACTTTCAAGCTCTGCGTAGCTCATATTCTCACAAACTGTAAGCTCGCCGTATTTACTGAGCGCACTTAAATCAACATCGCCGTTTTTGGATAAAACGGCGGCTTCGGTTATTAACATTTTCATTGCTTTTGCACCTTTTTCCGTGTTCCGTCGGGATAAACAATAGTGGTATTATCAAGCTGAGCCTCAAGACTTCTTTTAAAAGAATCTATATACTCTCGGCGAAGCACTGCTTGTTCTTCCCTTTCTTCTTCGGTTAACCCCTCAGCCTTTTGCTTTCGGGCAAGCTCGTTTATTCTCTTGATTTTTTCCTCTGTCATACTAAATCTCATTTCTGCCGTCAAGGGCACGGGATAGTGTTACAATGTCGGTGCACTCAAGGTCGATACCCACGGGCACACCATATGCAAGGCGCGAAATTTTAATGCCCATAGGCTTAATTAATCTTGAAATATAACTGGCAGTAGCCTCGCCCTCTACGGTTGGATTGGTAGCCATTATAACCTCCTGCACGGTACCGTCGGCAAGGCGCGATAAAAGTTCCTTAACCTTTAATTTATCGGGACCGATATTATCAAGCGGTGATATAACTCCGCCGAGGACGTGATAAAGACCACGAAATTCATGCATACGCTCGAAAGCCATAACATCCTTTGCACTCTCAACCACACATATTACCGATTTATCGCGGTTTTCATCCGAACATATACTGCATATTTCGGTATCGGTCAAAGTAAAGCACTGCTTACAGTAATGAATTTTATCCTTTGCTTCCAAAAGTGCCGCCGAAAACTTCTCGGCATATTCTTTAGGCTGAGAGATTACAAACATTGCAAGGCGCTTCGCCGTTACCTTACCAATACCGGGAAGCCGTTCAAACTGAGCCGCGAGAGCATCAAATGATACAATATTATAAGCCATCTTCTACTACCTAAAATAGCCCCGGCATATTGAGCCCTGCAGTGATAGTGCCCATTTCGGTTTCGGCGGTTTTAATGGCATTACCTACTGCCTCATTTATAGCAACGGTTATTAGGTCCTCAAGCATTTCAGGTTCTTCAGGGTCGATAATATCAGGGTTAATTTTAATTTCCTTTACAAGATGTTTCCCGTCAACCGTAACGCTAATCATACCGCCGCCTGACTGGGCGGTGTATTCCCTTTCCTCTAAATCTGCCTGGAGGCTAGCCATATCCTCCTGCATTTTCTGAGCTTGTCTGAGCATAGCGTTCATATTTCCGCCACCGGAATTATTGGGTATTCTGCATTTCATATAAAAAACTCCTTTTCGTGTTAGCTTATCTGCTTGAGTTAGGAACTTCCAACTCTTTTAATTTTTGTTTGAGGGCGCTTAGGGGGTCTTGTTCATCTTCAACCGTTTTTTTGCGGTACGGTCCCAATTTAAAGGAGTGCCCGAGCACCGTTTCTATCGCCTTTCTAAGCTTTTCGCGATACACATTATTCTTACCGTTTATAAGCTCGGCAAACTGCGTGTTTTCGGTATCAATAAGCAAGAACTGGTCGTTTATATAAGCGCATGAATCGTTTAATATGCCACTTATAAGCGGTGCTGAGCGCGAAAGCTCAGTTAAAATATTTTTCCACACTGCCGTTTCAAGTTTGCCGTTTTTAATAGTAGGTTCTGACTTTGCTATAGGTTCCGGCTCTAAAATTTGTTCCTCAAAAATCTCGGGTTCAGATACCGAGATTTCGGGTTCTTCCTGTTTTGACAATTCCTTTTTTATCACAGGCATATCCTGCGTTTTTGGGACGGCTACAACGCCCTTCTCAAGTGCCGCAACCCTTGCCGCTAACGATTCAAAATCGGTACAAATTTCGGGTGAACAAAGCTTTATTAATACAAGCTCCATTTCACTTCTGCGGTTGCCCGACTGCATTCTTGCGGTAGTATCCTGCAAAAGCCTCATAATGCGCATTATATCGACAATCTCAAACCTAAGCGCCTGTAATTTGAGCCTCTCAAGATGATCGGATGAACAAATAATAGGCTTATTCTCACCCTTAACGGTTTTAATAACCAAAAGGTTTCTGAAATGTGTTACTAATTCATTTAAAAGCCTTAGCATATCAACCGAGTTGTTATAAAGCTCATCAACCAAGCTAAGCGCCGATGAACAGTCGCCCGAATTGATGCAATTGGCAATTTTAAGCAGATACTCTTCCCCCGAAAGTCCTGCAACTCGGGTTACGGTGTCTTCTGTTACATTTTTATCCGCCGCCACGCACAAATCGAGTAAAGATAGTGCATCGCGCATACCGCCATCGGCAATAGATGCTATCATATAAGCGGCATTATCGGTAACCGTAAAATCCTCATTTTCGGCTACTTTTTTTATGCGCTCACATATTTTTTTGGGTTCAATTCGCTTAAAATCAAAGCGCTGACAACGCGAAAGTATAGTTGCAGGTAATTTATGCACCTCGGTTGTAGCAAGAACGAAAATTACATGCTTTGGCGGTTCTTCAAGGGTTTTGAGCAGCGCATTAAAGGCACTAAGCGTGAGCATATGTACCTCATCTATAATATAAACCCTGTATCTTGCGTTTGCAGGGGTGAACTGCAGTTGTTCGCGAAGTTCCCTTATATTATCAACGCTGTTGTTTGATGCCGCATCAATTTCCACAATGTCCATAACCTCGCCACCGGAAATTGCACGGCAGGCTTCGCATTCTCCACAGGGGTCGCCGTCAAGCAAATTCAGGCAGTTCACCGCCTTGGCTAGTATTTTAGCGCAGGTGGTTTTACCTGTACCGCGAGTTCCGGTAAAAAGATACGCGTGGAAAATTTTACCCGACGACAACTGACTCGCAAGAGTTCTTGTTATATGCTCCTGACCGACAACATCGGAAAAGCGAAGAGGACGGTATTTGCGGTAAAGCGCTGTATAAGACATATATTCACCCCTTAAAAAATTTGCGTACTTCGGTGCACGAACGGACCGATTTACTGCGGCGCACGGAATAAACTACTTAATGCTGCTCGGTTCCCCGCCTGACATGGTTCATAGCCTCCCGTCGCACAGGACCCGCCCGTTCGCACACCGGAATACGCAATTTTAAGGCTAACCTACGTCAGCCTTAAAATATTATATAATATTTCTAAAATTTTATCAATAGTTTATTTACAAAATTTTTATTGTATTAATTGCCCCAATTAGTTATAATATAAATGTATATACTATTTTTGAGGTGATTTAATGAATGATTTAACAGTCGGGGCACTGTATAATCTTAATTATACTTTAGCCGCCCCGCTTTTAAAGACAAAGGTTTATCCCTGGCAGGCTCTCGGGGAAATCGGTTCTTTTATTCTGCAGTTAGGCGCTACCCTCTCTTTAGATGAATTTGAAAAACGCGCAGATAATATCTGGATAGCAAAATCAGCAACGGTGGCAGCGTCGGCCTCTATCACAGGGCCCTGTATTATCGGTCAAAACACCGAAATACGTCATTGCGCATTTATCAGAGGTAACGCGCTTATAGGAAACGGCTGTGTTGTGGGTAATTCCACCGAACTTAAAAACGTTATTTTATTTGACTGTGTTCAGGTGCCGCATTATAATTATGTGGGCGATTCAATTTTAGGCTACAAGGCACACACAGGTGCCGGTGCTATAACCTCTAATGTAAAATCGGATAAAACACTCGTTACCATTAAATACGGCGACAAAAAAATAGAAACAGGCCTTAAAAAATTTGGCGCAATGCTCGGAGACAATGTTGAAATCGGCTGTGGCAGTGTGCTTAATCCCGGAACGGTTATCGGCAAAAACAGTATTGTTTATCCGTTATCGAGCGTTCGCGGATTTGTAAAGGCAGATAGCATTTACAAATCCAAAGGCGAAATTGTAGAACGGAGAAACTAAAATGGAAAAATGGGATATTTTAGATGCATCCGGGAGACCTACCGGTCATACGGCGCTGAGAGGCAGAACAACGCTCAGCGCCGATGAATACCATTTGGTAGTGCATATATGGATAATATCGGGTGATGGCAAATTCCTTATTCAAAAGCGCTCTAATCTCAAAAGACCGATGCCCGGTGAATGGGCGGCTACAGGCGGCGCGGCGCTCTCAGGGGAAAGTTCCTTCGAGGCGGCACACAGAGAACTTAAAGAGGAACTTGGAATTGACTCAGACATATCCACACTTAAATTTATAAAAAGAATTAAAAGGCGTAATTCCTTTGTTGATGTATGGTACATTAACACCGATGTAGCCATCAAAGACCTACAACTTCAGGAAAGCGAAGTTGAAAAAGCTGCTTGGGTTACAAAGGAGCGTCTGCAACAAATGATTAAAAGCGGCGAATTCCATAACTACGGTAATTTCTACTGGTCGGTGGTTTTCGATTCGCTCGACAACACTTTAATTGGAGTTTAATCTACTATGGCTTTAAATATTGAGGGACAAAAATGTCCCATTTGTAATTCTTACTTATTCGCAGAGGACGATGTTGTTTTCTGCCCTACCTGTGGTGCACCCCACCACAGAGATTGCTTTAAAGCAGTTGGACACTGCGGACTTGAACATACACACGGAACTGATGAGCAATATGACCGCTTAAAAAAGACGCAGGACCATAACCAGACGCAACAGCCACAAGAGCCGGAACAAACTCAAAATCCTGAAATTTGCCCCAACTGCAAAAACAGGCTGACGGAAGATATGCTGGTTTGCCCCTACTGCGGAAGACCGAGAAATGTAAAGGTTTTTTCCTTTGACCTTTTAGGCGGAGTCAAACCCGAAACCGACTTAGGTCAGGGTATCACCGCTAATGAGGCTAAGGATTTCGTACAGGTAAATACACAGCGTTATATTCCTAAATTCGAGGAATTAAAACACCGCAAATTTTCTTGGAACTGGGCGGCTCTACTATTTCCCCATGCTTGGTTTTTATCGCGAAAAATGTATAAAGTTGGCTCTCTTTTCATAGCCCTTTCGGTAGCAGCAAAGGTATGCTACATCCCACTTATGAAGGCTATGAGTACTGCAGTATTTTCTACAACTGCAGAATATATTAATTACGTTTTTCAGAATATTGATACCTTTGGTAAAGCTCCGCTTTTACTGGCTTTGCTCGGCTCGGTAATTTCATTTTCGGCTTCTATTATAGCAGCTCTCTTGGCAGATAAGTTATATAAGAACCACGCCTTGAATAAAATTGCAGAGCTTAAAAACGCCGAAGATAAAAATATAAAGCTTCGCAAATTCGGTGGTGTTAATATTATTGCTTTTACCCTCGGTATTATTATAACAACCTATCTTCCCGAAATTATTTCAATGTTTATTTAGGAGGTAAATATGAGCAAGATTTGTAAAAACTGTATAGCGGTTAATGACGATAAGTTTTCCTACTGCAAAAACTGCGGTACCCCGTTAGATGCAACCGAAAAAGTGAATACAGGCGCAAATAATAACTATAGTTATTATAAATATTCAAATCCCGTACCTCACGAAATTGACGGTGTTCTCACCGAAGAGATAGGTACTTTTGTAGGACCTAACAGACAAAAAATTATTGATAAATTTTCTAAAATGAGCATCACAAACTCGAAAATTTCTTGGTGTTGGCCTGCCGCTATCCTGAGTTTCTTTTTTGGCTTTTTTGGAGCAGCAATCTGGCTTTTTTACCGTAAAATGTACAAATACGGCACCATTGCTCTTGCAATTGCCGCTATAATTTTAGGCATCAACACAGCTATTACATATCAACCTACTATAGATTTCACCGAGCAAATTTTTAATGCTTTTTACGAATTAAAGGGCTCTGCTCCCAATTTCAGCGCTTTTTGGGAATTGCTTACCCAAGCTGCTTCGAGCCTTGCCGCTACACCACATATGGCGCTATCCAACTTTATAAACGAGGCAACAACCTACAGCGCAACAATTATTTACGGCCTTTTTGGTATGTATTTATACAAAAACCATACCTCCCGTAGAATCACCGAATACCGGGCTATTAATAAAGACAGTGAGTATTACTCTTACGGAATCAAGGCAATAGGCGGCACTTCTTCAGGTTTGGCTATCTTAGCCATTATCATAGCCGTTGTGTTGGAAAATATTATCTCCTCTATACCTGTTTTTGCATTTATTCTGTTTTAAGCGGGTCCGAAGCTGATGAAATACACTACCCTGCTTTTTGACAGTGATGATACACTGCTCGATTTTAAATCCGCCGAAAAATCAGCCTTAGAAAAAGCAATGACGGACTGCGGTCTTGCTTTCAGTGATAATCTATGCCATATTTACAGCAAGGCTAACGAGGTTTTTTGGAAAGCTTTTGAAAAAGGAGAAATTGAAAAAAGCCAGATCTATGTAGGCAGATTTGAGTTATTTTTAAAAAATGCCGATATTTCTTTTGAGGCAAAAAGGCTTTCGGAAAAATATGAAGAATTTCTTAAAAGGCAGTACAATTTAATAGAAGGTGCTATGGAAACCTGCCTCGCATTACACGAGTTATACGATATGTATATTGTAAGCAACGGAAACATTAAGGTGCAAATTCCACGTCTTAACGGCTCGGGACTAAGACCGTTTTTTAATGACGTTTTCGTCTCAGAACAGGTTGGCTTTCAGAAACCGCAAAAAGAATTTTTCGATTATGTCTTCGATAGCATAGGTGTTACCGATAAATCCTCTGTACTTATTATAGGCGACAGTATTTCTTCGGATATTTTGGGTGGCATAAATGCAGGGATTGACACCTGTCTTTTTTCACAGAATATAAACACAAGCGGTATTACACCCACATATACCGTTAAAGATCACAAAGAATTAAGACAACTATTACTTACAAATTGGGAGGAATTGACATGAATATTATTGTTGTTGGATGCGGGAAAATAGGCGCAACTATTATTAACAGCCTTATAAGCGAAGGTCATAATGTTACTGCCGTTGACAGTAATCCTGCGACGCTTAATGACACCTGTACAGTTTATGATGCTATAGGCGTTTGCGGCAACGGCACAGATTGCAACACTCTGATAGAGGCAAATGCCGATAAAGCGGATTTATTTGTTGCAGCTACGGGCTCGGATGAATTTAATATGCTTAGCTGTTATCTGGCTAAAAAGTTAGGTGCTAAAAGCACAGTTGCGAGAATCCGTAACCCCGAATATAATGACCAGAGTCTCGGGTTCCTGACACAAAATCTTGACATTTCTTTAGCCATTAACCCCGAACGCTTAATGGCACATGAAATTTTTAATATTTTAAAATTCCCATCTGCAATTAAAATTGAAACCTTTTCTCACAGAAGCTATGAAATGGTGGAATTTTTACTCAAAGATACTTCTCCCATCTGTAATATGAGCCTAATTGATATGAGAAAAGCCTATGATTCGAAATTTTTAGTATGCGCCGTTAGCAGAGACGATACCGTTTATATTCCGAGTGGCGATTTTATACTTAAAGCGGGGGACAGAATCGGTATTATATCCTCTCCCTCAGAACTTCACAAGCTTTTTAAGGTGTTGGTTCCCTCCCAAAAACAGGTTAAAAATATAATACTCGCAGGCGCTGGACGAACCACCTATTATCTTGCTAAAATGTTAACTGCTGCGGGGAATCGCACAAAAATCATCGACCGCGACCAATCTCGTTGTGAAGAGCTTTGCGAAAAAGTTCCTAAGGCCATTATAATTTGCGGAGATCCCGCCGACGAAGATGTTCTACTTGAAGAAGGTATTGAAAATACCGATGCATTTGTAGCTTTAACGGGAATTGATGAAGAAAACATTCTTCTCACCTTTGCAGCGGCAAATCACAATGTTTCAAAGGTTATATCTAAGGTTAACCGCGAGGCGTTTGCCTCGGTTGCTGCAAAACTGGGACTCGACTGTGTCTTATCCCCTAAAGAACTTATTGCGGATGTAATCGTGAGATATGCAAGAGCACTCGAAAACTCAATTGAAAGCAGTCAGGTTGAAACACTTTATAAGTTGATGGATGGTAAGGCGGAACTTCTTGAATTTATTATTAAATCGGATAATGAGGCAACGAGTATTCCACTAAAGAATTTAAATCTTAAATCGAATGTGCTTGTGTGCGGAATTATAAGGAACCGTAAGCCTATTGTGCCATCTGGCGACGATATGCTGCTTCCTGGCGACCATGTAATAATTTTAACATCGGGACACCGAATGAACGATGTAACCGACATTCTAAGATAGAGGTAAAGTTATGAATCGTAAAATGGTGCTTAATACAATTGGCAGAATCATGCTTTTGGAAGCCGTTTTAATGCTCTTCCCTGCCGCAACAAGCCTTATATACAAAGAATTTACGGCAATGTTTGCTTTTTTAATTACTACCTGTATAGCGGCAGTTTTAGGCAACCTTTTAATACTGTTATGCAGAACGCGCGACCAGGTAATATATGCTCGTGAAGGCTTTGTAACGGTAGGTCTTGCGTGGGTGGTATTATCCCTAATAGGCGCTCTGCCATTTTATATAAGCCGAGAAATACCAAATTATATTGATGCCTTTTTTGAAATTGTAAGCGGCTTTACAACCACCGGTTCCTCAATTCTCAGAGATGTTGAGGCAATGAGCCATGGAATGCTTTTATGGCGCAGCTTTTCCCACTGGATAGGCGGTATGGGTGTGCTCGTTCTTATAATGGCTATAATTCCCAATGTTTCCGACCGTTCAATTCATATAATGCGCGCCGAAATGCCGGGGCCCATTGTTGATAAAATACTGCCACGAATTAAAGACACTGCAAAAATTCTTTATATTATTTATATTGTTATGACCGCCGTTCAGGTTGTTTTACTACTTTTTGGTGATATGTCACTGTTTGACAGTCTACTTCATGCATTCGGCACCGCTGGAACAGGCGGATTTGGAATAAAGGCAGACAGTGTCGGCAGTTATTCCCCCTATCTGCAATGGGTAATCACGATTTTTATGGTTATTTTCGGCGTAAATTTCAATATTTATTTCCTAATGCTTATGAAAAGGTTTAAATCGGCACTCAGAAGTACGGAACTATGGACCTATTTAGGAATTATTTTAGCAGCAATTACTTTAATAACAATCAATATAAGCCCGTATTATACGTCCTTTTCTGAAACACTCAGGCACTCAGCATTTCAGGTAGCCTCCATTATGACCACTACGGGTTATTCAACCGTCGATTTCAATTTGTGGCCTGCCTTTTCAAAAGGAATTCTCGTACTTCTTATGTTTTTCGGTGCCTGTGCCGGCTCCACTGCGGGCGGATTTAAGGTTTCGAGGATTGTTATTATTTTTAAAACCGTTTGCAGAGAATTTGAAAGATTACTGCGTCCGCGTTCGGTCAGAATTGTTAAAAATGAAGGTAAAAGCGTTGATGAAAAGGTAATTTCAAGTGTTACCACCTATTTAGCGGTTTATTTAATGTGCTTTATTGCAGTATTTTTACTGCTGAGCCTTGATAAATTCGGCTTTGAAACCAACTTTACAGCGGCAGCCTCCTGCTTTAATAACATAGGTCCGGGACTTGACAAGGTAGGACCGATGGCAAGCTTTGCCGATTACAGCGCATTCTCAAAAGTTGTGTTATCTATTGCCATGCTACTTGGAAGGCTTGAAATATTTCCGTTAATCATAGCCTTCTCCCCTACTACTTGGTTTAAGAGGTGAAAAAATGAGCGAACATAAAAGTGATACTCTGGAACAAAGAAAAAAAGCGCAACAGGAATTTCTGTTGCTTAAAAAAATGCAGTCGGGTGAAATTTTAGAAGAAAAGCAAGAAAAAGAAAAAATCCCCCTTACCTTTTCAGAAAAAATCAAAAATTTCTGGTATCATTATAAAGTACAGACAATACTAATACTTTTTTTCGCTGCCGCATTGGCAATTGGTGTTCACCAGTGCGCCACAAGCCCTGATTACGATGCCCAACTTATACTTTATTCAAATAATATTTATTCTACTGAACAGGTTGATTTACTCACCGAATATATGGAGCAGTTTTTTGAAGACACAAACGGCGACGGTGAAGTGAATATAGTTATCAGCGACTGCTCATATACAACCGACGGCACTTATGACAGTAACCGGAGCAATACCCTTGCCACTAAGCTTAATGCAACTATTGCAAGCGGTGTGGAAACCCAACTTTATATTGTAGACCAAAAAAAGCTCGACCAACTAAATAAACTTGCCGAAAATTACGGTGGTTTTTTCACCGACAGTACACCGATGCCCGAAGCTATAACAGAAATCGTTGACCCGAACGGATACCACTTCCCTGAAGGACTTGTAATCGGCAAACGTGTTATTAAGGGTACTGTAATGGAAAACAACGAAATCGCACTCATTGCCTCAACTCAAGCAGATACAGTGCTACAAAAAATTAAAAATCACCAATAAAAAGCGTACTGCCCGACTCATTGAGTCGGGCAGTACGCTTTTATCTTATTTTAATACCGTTTTTTAATGCTTCTAGCATTACCTCAGCACTGCTGAAGTTAGTAGCAAGGGGTATTTTCTGAACATCACAAAGACGGAGCAGAGCCGAAACATCGGGCTCGTGCGGTTGTGCGGTTAACGGGTCGCGCAGGAATATAACCAAATCCATATTACCGTCGGCTATCATAGCGCCTATTTGCTGGTCGCCACCTAAAGGACCGCTTTTCATTCGGTAGATAGGCAGTGCAGTTTCTCCCATAATAAGCGTTCCTGTAGTGCCCGTAGCATATAACTCGTGCTCTGCTAAAACATCTTTATATCTTTTAGAAAGTTCAATTATATCGTCTTTTTTCTTATCGTGTGCAATAAGTGCTATCTTCATATTATCATCCTTTCTTTTTTAATCCACTAATG
Source organism: Acutalibacteraceae bacterium (assembly GCA_045646145.1). GTDB lineage: Bacteria > Bacillota > Clostridia > Oscillospirales > Acutalibacteraceae > SIG565. Next base: position 26,237 of record JAZRKE010000038.1, read on the forward strand.
TTTTAACATATTTTAAAGGAAAATGCAAGAAAACTGTTGTAAATTTTATAATCCGTGCGCAAGGCACAGCGTTAAAATTCGAAACCTTTTAAATTTTGAGCTATGGGTTTGAACTATTACATATTAAATCACGGCATAGCCGCGTATATCATCAATTCCGCAAGGAATTGCATATCATCAAGACGAAGTCTTGTATATCATCATTGCGAAAGTACTTTTTATACACGCTTCGCGTGATGATATACAGTCCTGACGGACTGATGAGATACAACGATAGCAACGCTATCGTTGATGATATGCCATTGCTTTCGCAATGGATAAAAAAATTCGACAAGTCAAAACTTGTCGAATTTTTTGGAAGGGTAGCACAAATCCGAACCCTTCTGATTTTTTGACATATGTGTTCGAACCCCTACATATTTTCGTGTTGTAGCAACTCAATATTTGAAATATACAATGCTTAAAAAAATTTAATTTTAATCTTAGGCATTTTCCAAATGTATTTTTGCCAATTCTTGTTTTTCATAATGATTTTCATAATGATTAGTACACCGACAACTATAACCGCACATAAAATCAAACCAATCCACAAAGGCGATAAAACCCATAACCAAGACCAAGTTATTGTGCCTGTCAATTTTAATATTATAAACACTATTCCTACGATACCGAAAAAGCTTAAATTGATTGTTTCCTCGGTATTTTTAAAATACCGACCGCTTTCAAGTGAAAAACGGCACTCTTCTAAAATGCGAATAGTATTTTCTTCAACTTTTTTGCGGTAATTATCTTCTGGTATTTTTTCACCTAACAATAATTCATTGACAGATATATTAAGTAATTCACACAAAGGTTGTAGCAATGATACATCTGGAAAACCGTTTCCGTTTTCCCAACGAGATACTGTTTTATTGCTAACCCCTAATTTTTGAGCAACTTGTTCTTGAGTTAAATTACATTCTTTTCTGCAAGTAGCAATAAATCTTCCTATTTTTTCTTGGTCCATATCATCATCTCCTTATGGGGAATTATATTATATTTATCATTAGAATAACAGGACATAGAATGAGAATATGGTATTTTTTCTAAAACATTAATTTGAATTTCTTGATTACTGATTAGATTACATTTACAGATGCTCTTTTAAAGTCTTACAACTTGAAATTAATATTCGTCTAATCCTTCCACAAAGATTCCTATGCTTTTTATATGTATCGTCATCAATTACACTTGTGTTAAGTAGAAGTTGCAACCAACCCTCTGTTTCGCTACATTCTTTCAATGCGATTTCAAATTTAGAAAGCATATCTGCCTTACTTTGTCCATAATTTGCTTCACGAATATTTGCATAAACACTGCTTGAACTTTTACGAATTTGAAAAACAGTGTTTGATGGTGCTTTTATATTTTGACATAGTAATTCTATATCAGTTGCAAGTTGTTCTGAATAAATGAGCAAATAGTTTTTAGGCATATTTTCACTTCCTTGATGATGATTATAGCATAAATTTACTAATAAATCAACGCGAAGCGTTGTATATCATCAAAACGCAGTTTTGTATCTCATCAACGGTGTTAACCGTTGCATATCATCATTGCGAAAGTTCTTTTTATACACGCTTCGCGTGACGATATACAGTCCTGACGGACTGATGAGATACAACGATAGCAACGCTATCGTTGATGATATACCATTGCTTTCGCAATGGATAAAAAAATTCGACAAGTCGAAACTTGTCGAATTTTTTGGCGGAGAAAGAGGGATTCGAACCCTCGAACTGCTTTTGACAGTTACACGATTTCCAATCGTGCGCGCTCGACCGGGCTACGCGATTTCTCCGTATGTTCGGCCACCAAACTATTATACATAGTGATAACCGAAAAATCAAGTGTTTTTTATAAATTTACTGAAGTAATAAATCTTTCGAAGGCTTCTATGCCTTTTTCGTTCTGTTTGTACACTCCGGCATGTTCTAAAACCTGAGAAAAAACTAAACCTATTTCAGATTTCAGTATTTCATCAACATTGTTTTTATTGATGTCGGTGTACTTTCTCTTAATCTCCTCTGACCACTCGGCGTGTTTGGAAAGCTCGGCATTGTTTCTTATATCACTGCCTCTGATTATGGCACTTGCTAAGTGTGCCATTTCGGTTTTAAGACGTGCAGGAAGAACCGCCAATCCCATTACCTCAATAAGACCGATATTCTCCTTCTTTATATGGTGGAGTTCGGCGTGCGGATGGTAAACACCCATTGGATGCTCAGGAGTTGTAATATTATTTCTGAGCACTAAGTCTAGCTCAAAGGCTTCCCCTCTGCGCCTTGCTATCGGGGTAATGGTATTGTGGGGCTCGTTATCGGTGAAAGCGAAGATAAATGCCTCCTCATCGGTATAGCCGCGCCACTTTTCAAGTATTTTATCGGCAAGTTCAATAAGCCTTTCGGGATTATCCCCGCAAAGCCTTATAACCGACATAGGCCACTTTACAATACCCGCCTTAATATCTGAAAAGCCCTCAAACTCTACGGTTTTTAGTATCGGTGCCTTTTCCATAGCAAAGGTATAATGTCCGCCTTGGAAATGGTCGTGGCTTAAAATGGAGCCGCCAACTATTGGTAAATCGGCATTAGAACCTACAAAATAATGCGGAAAAATCGCTACGAAATCAAGCAGCTTTTTAAAGGTGTCGCGGTTAATCTGCATAGGGGTATGCTCACCGTTAAAGACGATACAGTGCTCATTATAATACACATAGGGTGAATACTGCAGACACCAATCCTGATTATTTATTTTTAGCGGAATTATTCTATGGTTCTGACGCGCAGGGTGATTAACTCTACCGGCATACCCCTCGTTTTCACGGCAAAGCAGACATTTAGGATAGCCCGACTGCGCCGCATTTTTAGCTGCTGCTATAGCCTTGGGGTCCTTTTCAGGTTTTGAAAGGTTAATGGTTATATCGAGTTTACCAAAATCAGTTTCAGTTACCCACTTAACATCCTTTTCTATGCGGTAACGGCGGATATAATCACTGTCACGGCTAAGGTTATAGTAATAATCGGTCGCACTTTCGGGGCTCTTTGCATATTCCTCATTGAATTTGCTTATAATCTCACTTGGTCTTGGAAGCATAAGCCCCATAAGACGGGTATCGAATAAATCACGATAGGTCGTACTGTCCTCTATGATTCCTTTATCAACAGCATAATCACAAAGTTCCGATAAAATCTGCTCTAAATTAAGTTCACCAACTTCTCCCTCGGGCTCCTCATACGAATCAAGTCCCAAAGCCTCAAGAAGTCTGTTAGTTATGTATATTTTATCGGTTTCCTCAAAAAAACCTTTACTAATTCCATATGCTACAAGCTTTTTTATCGCAAGATTAATCATACCGTTCATTCCTTAACTTTAAATTAATATTATTATATATTTTATGCCGTTGATTGTCAACAAAAAACAGGCTCTGACGAGCCTGTTTAGGATTATTTATTGCGATTGTATTCCTCTACTAATTTCTTAATTCTGTCAGCAGGGTCTAAAAGTTTGCTGATGGAGTTATCAAGGTTTAGAGTATCAATGAGTAATGCAATATACTTAGACATATTAACGTTGCAGTACCACGGCTTCTCTAAAAGCTCGGGTTCATTATAAATTAAGTTGGTTGTGAAAATTTTATCGATATTGCCGTTCTCATAGTATTCATCAAACTTATCATAGCCCTCTACGAAAAGACCGAAGGTTGAGAATATGAAAATACGTTTAGCTCCACGCTCCTTAAGTTTCTCGGCTATATCGAGCATTGACTCGCCCGAAGCTATCATATCGTCAACCAAGATTAAATCCTTACCCTTAACATCGGCACCTAAGAATTCGTGTGCTTCAATAGGATTCTTTCCGTTTACAACTATGGAATAATTACGGCGCTTATAGAACATACCGAGGTCCAGACCTAAAACCGATGAATAATAGATACATCTACCCATACCGCCCTCATCGGGAGATACAATCATTGTATGCTCACGGTCAAGCTGAATATCAGGAACACTGCGCAACAGAGATTTTATCATCTGATAAGCCGCCTGTACATTATCAAAGCCATCAAGCGGAATGGCGTTCTGAACGCGTGGGTCGTGAGCATCAAAGGTGATAATATTTTTAACACCCATTGAAACTAATTCTTGGAGTGCAATAGCACAGTCCATAGACTCTCGCTTGGTTCTTCTGTGCTGTCTACCCTCATAAAGCATAGGCATAATAACGGTAATTCTGCGCGCCTTACCGCCGAAAGCGGCAATTACACGCTTTAAGTCCTGATAATGGTCATCCGGACTCATCGGTACAGTTTTACCATACATTTTATATGTAACACCGTGATTAAAGCAATCGCAGATAATATAGGCATCAAGACCTCTGGCTGTATGATTAAGTACACCCTTCGCTTCTCCGGTTCCAAAACGCGGACAGTTCGCAGCAATTACAAACGATTCATCCTCATCAGTATTTCTCCACTGCTTTAAATAGTAATCCACCTTTGAGGAAATATCCTCACAGCCGCGCATACTGATTATTGCGAGGTCGCCATATGGGGTGTGCTTGAAATCAACAGAAGACATAAAAAATCCAACTCCCTAAAACATTATATTTGTATATATAATAACACAAAACTCTCACTAAAAAAAGTCTTTTTTACAAAAAAACCGATAATATTTAAAATTTTTTAATTTACAAGCGCTTTAGACTTTGGTATAATACAATAGATGTATTATATTTACAGGAGTGTTACTTATGGGAAAGGTTACTTTACTGAATTTTACACGCGACCCTGAACGCACTGTGGCTTGTGCTGCAAAGCTATGCTACAGCCACGCAACCATAGAAAATATACAGGACGGACTTACCGATGAAAAGGTTTCCTCCTTCGTTGAAATGCTCGCCGAAATAGGACACGAAAGTCCTATTGAGCACGCAAGCTTCACATTTGGAATTGAGGGGGTGTCCCGCGCGCTCCTCGCTCAGATTACAAGACACCGTATGGCGTCGTTTTCGGTGCAGAGTCAGCGCTATGTGGCTGAGGCTCATTTTGAGTATGTAACGCCGCCCGAAATAGCAGCTGATGAGAAAGCGCTTAAGCTCTTCAAAGAAGCTATGGATGAAGACCAGCGCCGTTATGATGAGCTTACCGCCATTTTAAAGAAAAAGCACAAAGCCGAATTTTTAAACTCGGGTAAAGATGAAAAAACGGCCGACAGAATGGCCGAGAAAAAGGCTATTGAGGATGCCCGTTTTGTTCTTCCAAATGCGTGTGAGACCAAAATGGTACTTACGATGAATGCGAGAAGTCTGCTTAACTTCTTCCGCCACCGTTGCTGCAACCGCGCACAGTGGGAAATTCAGGATGTTGCTAATCAAATGCTCTCTCTGGTAAGTGAGGTAGCGCCCAATATCTTTAAAAATGCAGGACCCTCGTGTGTGTCTGGCGCTTGTCCTGAAGGTAAAATGACCTGCGGAAAGATAAAAGAAGTGCGGGAGTACTATCTTAAAAAAAGCATTTAAAAAATGGAGTTAACTAATATGGGAAAGCTTATTGTTATTGAGGGTCTTGACGGTTGCGGTAAATCAACCCAGCTTGAATTACTGCCCAAAAGACTTGCCGAAAAAGGTATAGATGTTAAAAGTGTTTCCTTCCCCGATTATGAAAGCGATTCGAGTGCGCTTATTAAAATGTATTTAGGCGGACAGTTCGGAAGTAAACCTACAGATGTTAATGCCTTCGCGGCATCCTGCTTTTACGCTGTGGACCGTTTCGCATCTTATAAAACGAACTGGGGACAGTTTTATCAAAGTGGAGGCACGGTTATTGCAGGAAGATACACCACCTCGAACGCCGTTCATCAGGCATCGAAGCTTGACAGTTCTCAGTGGGAGGATTTCCTCTCTTGGCTTTATGATTTCGAATATAACAAGGTAGGAATACCAAAGCCCGATATGGTAATTTTCCTCGATATGCCGACCGATGTTTCTCAGAAATTATTAGCGCAGCGCTATAGTGGGGACGAAAACAAAAAAGATATTCATGAAAAGGACGTGCAGTATCTGAGGCACTGCCGTGAAGCCGCTTTATTTACCGCGAAATTTTCGGATTGGCAGATTGTAACCTGTGCCGAGAATGATGAACCGCGCAGTATTGAGGATATTTCAGACGATATTTTAGATAAGGTGTTGACTTTGTTTTAATGATTTACTTAATGTTAGCCGATGGCTTTGAAGAAATTGAAGCGCTTACCCCTCTTGATATACTGCGCAGAGCAGGAATTGAAATAAAAACCGTTGGTGTTACAGGCAAAACCGTAATAGGAGCGCACTCTATACTCGTTGTTGCCGATATTTTGGCAGACGATATTATTTTAGAGAATATGTCAGCTATAATCTTACCGGGCGGTATGCCAGGTACGCTTAACCTTAAAAACGATAAGCGTGTAGAAAATGCTGTGCTCTATGCCGCAGAAAAGGGTTTACTTATTGCCGCTATCTGCGCCGCGCCCTCAATTCTCGGCCGATTGGGACTACTCAAATCGAAAGAGGCTGTTTGCTTCCCCGGATTTGAAGATGAACTTACAGGTGCTAAAATTTTGGATAAAAAGGTAGCACTCAGCGGTAACATTATAACCGCCGCGGGAGCAGGTGTTGCGGCAGAGTTTAGCTTTAAGATTTTAAGCTATTTAAAAGGCACCGAAACCGCAGAAGAACTTAAAAAAACAATGCTATACATTTAGGGTGAAAAAATATGGATGAAAATTATAATATAACTGAATTTAACCCCGAAAAAAGAACCAAAAAGCACAAGAAAATGCCCCATTGGCTACGAATCTCAATCTGGATTCTCTCCATTGTTGTGTCGGCAGTGCTCATTTCTACCGTAATTATTATTGGCACAGCAGAATACCTAGGCATAGGTCCGGGCAGAGGTGTTAAATGCACCGTCGAAATTGAAAAAGGTATGTCAACCTCTCAGATTGCCGCCGAGCTTAAAAGCAGCGGCGCAATAGGTAACGAACTTGCCTTCAGAATTTTCTCGCGACTCAAAGGTTATGACGGCAAATATTCCTACGGTGTTTACACCTTTAATAACGAAATAGGCTATAATGATTTAGCCAAAAAGCTTATGAGTGAAGGTCAGAAGGCCGAAACCGTAACGGTGGTAATACCCGAAGGTACAGGTATTAACGATTACACCAAAAATGTAAATGGTAAGGACGTAACGGTGCCGGGAATTGCCACTCTGCTTGAGAATGCAGGGGTCTGCAAAAAGACCGACTTTTTAGCCGCACTTGATAAGGTTTCTATGGATTCAAAGCTTTTATCCTCAGCTAATAAAACTCAAACTTATTATGCCCTTGAGGGTTACCTTTTCCCTGAAACCTATAATTTCTATTCATATGATTCTAAAGAATGTGCGGTTTTAGCGGTTGAGAAAATGCTTAAGGAGACCGAGAAGCGCATCACCGAGGATATGTATAAAAAGGCTGAGAGTATGGGCAGAAATATGAACGAAATACTCACCATTGCCTCCATTATACAGATGGAATCGGGACTTAACACTACTGATATGCCTGGCGTTGCGGCAGTTTTCTATAACCGCCTTAACAGCGCAGATTTTTCCACCCTTGGTTCTTCACCGACCTGTTATTATGGTGACTCATTTAAAAAGGATGACGGCAGATATAACACCTACAATATTAAGGGATTACCGCCAGGACCCTTATGCTCACCCGGTATTGCCGCTATTAATGCAGCGCTGAATCCTACGGAAAATTCACCCTACTATTACTTTGTAACCGATAGCACCGGTAAATTCTATTTCCACAAAACTCTCGCAGAGCAAAACGCCACAATTAACCGTTTAAAAAAGGACAAAAACTGGATTTATGAATACTTCAACTAAAAAGATAAAACTGCCCGAGCTGCTCTGCCCCGCTGGCGACTTAACAAGACTTAAAGCGGCGGTAGATTTTGGCGCAGATGCCGTATATCTTGCGGGGGAAGAGTTCGGTATGCGAACTGCTGCTTCCAATTTCGGCAAGGAAGACCTTAAAAAAGGCATAGAATATGCACACGAAAGAGGCGTTAAGGTGCATATAGCCTGTAACACCCTGCCGCATAACGAGGAAATTCCGCGTCTCCCCGAATTTTTAGAATATCTGAATGAAATCGGCGCAGATGCCATAATTTCTGCCGATATCGGCACTATGGAATTAGTTAAAAAATATGCACCTCGGTGTGAGTTACACGCATCTGTTCAATCGGGAATTGTTAACTATCTTACGGCAAATGCCTTTTATGATATGGGTGCGAAGCGCGTTGTACTCGCACGTGAATTATCCCTTTCAGAGATTGCCGAAATTCGCGCAAAAACACCTAAAGAACTCGAGCTCGAGGCCTTTGTTCACGGTGCTATGTGTGTATCCTTTTCGGCTCGGTGTCTGCTTTCCAGCTATATGACTGGCAGAGATGCCAACCGAGGCGACTGCGCTCAGCCTTGCCGTTGGAGTTATTCCCTTATGGAAGAGAAACGCCCCGGTCAGCACTTTGACATTACCCAAACCGATAAGGGCACTTATATACTGAATGCCAACGATTTGTGTATGGCTGAGCATTTAAAAGAAATGTGCGAGGCAGGTGTTGACAGTATTAAAATCGAAGGCAGAGCAAAATCACACTATTATGTGGCGGTTGTTACAAATGCCTATCGTGGCGCTGTAGACTCCCTTAAAAATGCAGGGGATAATTGGGTTCTTCCCTCTTGGGTTACCGAAGAGCTTAACAAAATAAGCCACCGCACCTACTCCACAGGCTTTTATTTCGGCGCGCCCAAAAATGCACAAACCTATAAGGATGCAGGTTATATACGCGACTACTGTGTTGCCGCAGTAATTGAAGGCTATGAGGACGGTAAGATTATTGCCACACTCAAAAATAAATTTCTGCTTGGTCAGGAATTCGACTGCTTAGAACCCGGCAGTGTACCCTTTACGGTTAAATGTGATAAACTGTTCAACGAAAAAGACGAGGCTATAGATTCTGCGCCAAGTCCAATGATGATAGTTAAAATTCCATTTGAACATGAAATTAAAAAAGGCTCTTTACTCAGAATTAAATCAATTTAATATGTTTTATAAACCGCCTTTAAGTTAATACTAATTTAAGGCGGTGTTTTTATGTCAAAAAATTTCAAGTTTAGAATTATAATATGCTTTTGCCTTATTATCACGCTGTTTTTTACCTGTATAACAAGAATTTTTATAATTAATAACTCCGGATATTCGGTTGTAGCAGCGCAGAACAATACCTATCGGTTTAATCTGGCAAGGGTGAGAAGCACAATATTCGACTGCAATATGCAGCCCATTACCAATGCCCTTACCAAGACGGTCGCCGTATTCACCCCATGCGAAACTGCCATTGCAGCGGCTTCTGAGATTAAAAACAGTAGCGAAAAAGAAAGAATTTTGCTTAGCCTAAAAAAAGGCACACCCGCTTTTTTAGAGGTTGATGAGCCAATAGATGCTTTCGGTGTTTACTGCTCGAAGGTTTATGTGAACACTCCTAAGAATATGATATGTCCTCAACTAATTGGCTATCTTGACAGCGATGGACACGGGGTTACAGGAATACAAAAAGAATATGATGAATTGCTTTTCAGTTCCGAGTATCACTCGGTAGCCTTGGTTGTTGATGCGCTGAGGAATGTGCTAAGCGGTGAAGAGATCAGTGAGCAATTTAACGAAAATGTCGTAAACAGCGGAATTGCCCTTACTATAAATTCAGATATACAAAACCTCACTCTATCAGCTATGGAAAATGTGGTAAGTGGCGCCGCCGTTGTTACCGAGCTTGGTACAGGCAAAATCCGAGCAATGGTAAGTGTTCCTGAATTTGATGCCGCTATGCCCGCCGATTTTTTAAGCCATGAAAACTCGCCTTTCTTAAATAAATGTATTTCAGCTTATAATGTTGGCTCGGTGTTTAAGCCATGTGTTGCTGCGGCGGCTCTCGAAAAAGGCGGATTTCAGAATTTCAGCGTTAACTGTGTAGGACATAACAGTATTGCAGGGCACACCTTTAACTGCCACAAGCTCTCAGGCCACGGCGCCACAAATCTTAAAGATGCTCTGGCCTACTCCTGCAACTCTTTCTTCTATAATATTTCTGTAAAACTCGGTGCCGATGCCATTTATAATATGGCGTCTTCATTGGGTTTTGGAAGTAACTATGAAATTGCAAAGGGCATAGCCCTTAGCGGCAGCCTTACAGGCATTGACGCGCTACGCTCAAATCAAAGAACTCTAGTAAACTTAAGTATCGGTCAGGGGAAATTACTGTTAAGCCCCGTAGCACTGATATCCCTTTATGAAGCAATTGCCTGTGGCGGAATTTATTATCCTCAAACCGTAATTGAGGGTACTGTTAAAAACGGAGCAATAACCGAGCGCAACAAAGCTGTGCCTGTCAGGGTTATGTCAGAAAAATCGGCGAACAAATTAAAAGAAAATCTTAAAGCTGTTACCAAGTACGGTACAGGTACTGCCGCCTCTCCTTCGCTTACCACCGCGGCCGGAAAAACCGCCACCGCCGAAACAGGTTGGCAAAAAAACGGAGTAATTATAAAAAACTCTTGGTTTTGCGGATTTTTCCCTGCAGATAACCCTAAATACGCCGTGGCCATTCTTATTGAGGATTCAAAGGGTGGCGACGATGTTGCAGCTCCTGTTTTTGCAAAAATTGCCGATAGCATAACTTTGTTAGAAAATTCAAAAAAGTAAAAAAGAGTTATTGACAATATCAAAATTTATGGTATAATAACTTAGTGCTGATACGGACCAGTAGCTCAGTTGGTTAGAGCAACCGGCTCATAACCGGTCGGTCCGGGGTTCGAGTCCCTGCTGGTCCACCAGTATTAGCTATTATTTTTAGAAAGCGATTTCTATTAAGATACATAGAATAGCGAGTTCCGCTTCAAGCTTCACATCCTCGCTTTCAGCGACAGGGACTTTCGTGTGAAAAACGCTCCACCGGAGCCTTTTTCAAGACGAAACTGCTGGTCCACCAGTATTAGCTATTATTTTTAGAAAGCGATTTCTATTAAGATACATAGAATAGCGAGTTCCGCTTCAAGCTTCGCATCCTCCCTTTCAGCGACAGGGACTTTAAAACTTAATATAGGGGTATAGCTCAGTTGGTAGAGCATTGGTCTCCAAAACCAAGTGGCGAGGGTTCGAGCCCTTCTGCCCCTGCCAAAAATACGGATATCACTTTTTTGTGGTCTCCGTATTTTTTATTTGAAATGCGAACCCGAGGCACTTGGAAAGTGCCGGGTGAGGTTGCGACCGCCGCCGGTGGCGGATGACGTGAGCAAAACGAAGCGCCGCGGTCGAAAGTTGTAGGCGCTCCAAGCCTAAACAACTTTCGGGCACCGCAAGAGGGGTGTGAAACACTTCGAGCCCTTCTGCCCCTGCCAAAAAAATCGACAAGTAGAAACTTGTCGATTTTTTTATCCATTGCGAAAGCAATGGTATATCATCAAGGGCGGCTTAATGCCGCCCTTGCATCTCATCACACCTTTAGGTGTGTATCAAAAACCGTTTTCGCAATAATGATATACAATTCCTACGGAATTGATGATATGGAAGACTTCGTCTTGATGATATACACGGCTTTTCCGTGATTTATGTAATAATTCGAATTAATACGCAAATAAAACATAAAAAATCCTTTTATAATCCTTACACAATAATACGGTTATCACTTTTTGTGGTATCAGTAATTTTTATTATAAATTCCAATAATTAAAAATTTTTCTAAAAAGTTGAAATTCAGTAATATTTTAGAGTTTTTATTTACTTAATAAGTAAATAATGGTATCATATACTAAAGGTAGTTTTTAAAAGAAAATTAAAATATTGATTTATCAATGGAATCTTTTATTAACATATAAAACTCTGTGAACATATTAAAGGTGAATTACATTTGAGTAAAAACAAAATCATAAAAATAATTTTTATCATCCTTGTAACTGTACTTGTTCTCTTCGCTTTTATGAATATAGCCCCTAAATGTATTTTCCTTTCCCCTTTGTGTTATACTGACAATAAAAATTTATCCCAACATGAAAATTATTTTATCAAAAAAATCGTATTGGAAGCGGTAGAAGAGCGTTTTTCAAGTTTCGCAGATGCTTCGAGTCATATTGACGAAACCACCGCAACGAATCTTGAAGTTATACAGCTTGATAAAAATGTGAAAAATCGTAAACATGTTTTTATATTCATCAATTCAGATTTTATGGATTCCGTTACGAAAACCGATAGCGGATATTCAGTAAGGGTACAAACACATTTTATGGAAACTGTTTCCGATGATTGCATTTACGAAATTCATCTTTCAAGTAGTGATAATGGATATATGGTAACCTACTTTGGGCTTGATCCATAAGTACAATTTTTGATATTTTACATATAGCAAAATTCAGGAAATCTTAAGAATCAAAGGTTAATCTTTTTATCGCTTTTGTTTTCATTTTGGCACTCGACATTAATTGAATTTAACAGTTAGTTCAGTACATTAAAAAACATTAATATTTAATCTAATATTAATGTAATGCACGCGAAAAGGAAGTGGTAATTTGAAAAATAAAATTCTTAAAAAATCGGTTATTATAGGCTCTATCTTTTTGGCTTTTTGTATTACTTTTTTTGCTTTAGTTTGGAATGGCATAATTATTTTAAACGGTCCCTTCGCTGACAAATATGATATAAAAGGCATAGATGTTTCCTCTTATCAGGGAGATATCGATTGGAATGTTCTCTCAAGCCAAAATATTTCTTTCGCCTTTATAAAAGCCACCGAAGGAAGTTCTTTTGTCGATAAAAACTTTGTTTATAATTTTAAAGAAGCACAAAAAACTTCTCTAGCAGTAGGGGCTTATCATTTTTTTAGTTATGACAGTGAAGGAAAAACACAAGCAGAGAATTTCATTAGCACCGTTGTTCCATTCGAAGGTATGTTACCGCCTGTCATCGATTTGGAGTTTTATGGTGATAAAGAAAAATCTCCTCCGGACAGAAGTGATGTTGAAAAGCAATTAAAAATAATGCTTAATTTATTGGAAGAACATTACAACCAAAAACCAATTATCTATGCTACAGAAAAGTCTTACGAGTTGTATTTATCTAATGACTATGTTGAGTACGATATTTGGATCAGAAATGTAATCTCAAAACCTAAATTATCTGATAATAGAACTTGGACATTCTGGCAATTTACAAATCGGGATAAGCTTGACGGATATAAAGGAAAAGAAAAATATATAGATGTAAATGTTTTTAATGACAGTCTTGAAGAATATGCTGAATATTTAAAAAACAACACTTATAAGACTTCTACACAAAAGGATTCGGATTCCTAGTGAAAATCGTAAAAATACGGATATCACTTTTTGTGGTATCCGTATTTTTCATTGTAAATTCCAAAATTTAAAAAATTTCTTGTAAAAAGTTAAAATTCTGTAATATTTAAAAGCTTTTATTTACTTAACAAGTAAATAATGGTATTATAAACTAAAGGTGATCGTTCTATGAAAAAGAAAGCATTAATAATTATTTTATCAACACTTACAGTCGTAATAATCGGCATTATATCCTTTATTGCGATTTTTACATTTAACAATAGACCTGAAGGTGATATAGGACAGGTTGATACTGGTTCACTACAGCAAAGTCAGAGTTCTCAAAATTCGGGTAGTTCTCAAACTTCTCAAGACTCTCAAAAGTCAAAAGAACCTATTGAAATTACAAAGGTTTATGAATTTTATGATGAATTCAAGGTGCGTGAATTTAAGCAAGGCTCATATCATGACGAAAAAAGCGGCTCGACACTTCCCTACTGCGTTTTTGAGCCTCGGAACTATTTACCCGAAAAGAAATACCCCGTGATTCTGTTTTTACACGGTGCAGGTTCAACAGGCACAGATAACGTAAGTCAGGTTGTGGGTATGCATAATCTGTTTATTGGTAACGGCGACTTACTTCGAGATGTTATAATGGTTTTCCCTCAAACAACGACTTGGTGGAGCGCGCACCGTGTGGCAGGAGATGAAAAAGGTCCTGTGGGCGCGGCAGTGCGACTTATCGATAAAATAGGTGAAATCTACAATATTGATGAAAACCGAATTTATGTTATGGGGATTTCTATGGGTGGCTACGGCACTTGGGAGGCGCTTTCTCACTTTCCCGATAAATTTGCTGCAGGTATTCCCATCTGCGGCGGTGGGGATTCTGCGTTTGGCAATGTTTTAGTCGATATTCCTATTTGGATTTATCACGGGACTGCCGACTCTACGGTACATGTGGGAAACTCTGACACGATGTATAGTGCTATAAAAAATGCGGGTGGAGAGAAAATACATTACACCCGTTTAGAAGGAGTAGACCATAACTGCTGGGATGCCGCTATGTTAGACCGTGAACTATTCAATTGGCTGCTTTCTCAAGATAAGGCAAAAAATCCAAGCGGTAAATACAGTATTGCGGCCACCTTCCAAATTGTTGACGAGGCCAACAATATTATAATCACCAATGCAGATGCAATTAACCCATATTTTTACTACTACAGAAAGGTTAACGTATTAGCAAGGTTCAAATTAACCGATGATGGACTAAATAAGCTTAAAAAGGCGTATGAGAGCGGTGGAGAATTCACCCTTATTCACGGAAATCAGAAGCTATTTTCTTTCCGCCCGACAGGTACCCCACCCGAGCATCAATTTGAAGTCGAGGTAAGCTTTAGTGAGGAAAATTAATGCTTAAAAATAAATTTTGCTCTTTACTTTTTGCGGTTTCGGTATTTTTTCTTATCTTAACCTTTTCTATTGCTCTGCCGATATATTTCAGGCCGTTTTATTATCTGCATATAACACCGCTAAATCTCGAAGCTCAAGGCTTTTCTTATTCCCAAATAGTAAATTCCTATAATTCGGTGCTCGACTATTTAACCCTACCAAATAAAAACTTCAGTGCGGGTGTGATGAAGTTTTCCACAAGCGGAGCCAGCCATTTTGCCGACTGCAAAGCGCTTATCGCCCTTAATATGACTGTGCTTATTATTTCGTTTATTTTAATAGTAATATTTTTATTGTTAAAAAGATTTGGCAAACTCTCTTTTGTAAATCCAGGAAAACACTCAGCCGCTTTTCGTGGAGCCGTTTGTGCGTTAGCCGTTCCTGTGCTGATAGGTCTAGTTGCCTCCATAAATTTTAACAGAGCTTTCGATGTTTTCCATAAGATTTTCTTTATGGGTAAAAGTAATTGGGTTTTTGATAAAACACAAGACGAAATTATTAAGGTTTTGCCCGAAATATTCTTCCGAAACTGTGCAATACTTATAGCGACTTCAATTTTTGTTATATCTTCAATAATAATTTGTGAATTTAAAAGCAAAAAACACTAAGTCTTTAGAGTCGTACTCTAAAGGACAGTTCTTTCGCAGGATATGGCATAGCCCACACGGGCTATGCTTTTTCCTTTATTCAAGCGGATTTCAGCGGTTTATCACGCATTTCTTCCATTGCCGCTATTAATTCTTCTTCGGTGGGAATATTGATAATTCCTACCGCAGTGAAATAAATATCGATTGGAACATGCTTGTGGCCGTGTTCATCTTTCGTACTGTTATGAACATCTATCCGCTTAATTAATGTGTTTACAATCGTGGGTGTTAATTCTTTTAAGTCAGTACACTCACGTATCGCCGTGAGAAAAACATTTAGATTGATTTTCTCTTGTTCAGCTTCTCTGACTTTCTGCTCGTCGTGCTCTACTGCGGCGAGCAATTCTTTTTGCTCTTTTTCATAGTTAGCAGACATACGATAAAACCGATCATCGGAAATCTTACCGAGCACATTATCTTCGTAAATACGTTCGATTAACATATCGAGTTCTTTAATGCGCTGTTTGGCTTTTTCGATTTTGGTTTTCATAGTTCTTAAAGTTGTTTCTCTGCCAAGTGTGTTTTTCTTTGCAAAAAGATAAAGGAATACCGGCTCATATTCTGCAACATACTTCGCAACCTTTTGGATCGCCTCAAACACCATTTCTTTAAGCACAACATCACGAATATAATGAATGGTACAGGCACCTCTGTTTTCCTTATACTGTGAACAGCGATAAAACTCTTGGTGCTCTTTGATACTTTTAGCGGCAGCGTAGTAAAGTTTGGAGCCACAATCCGCACAGTATAAAAGCCCTGCGAACATACTCGTTTTTCCTGTTGCAGTGTTACGACGGCGGTTCTTTCTGAGCTCAGCAACCCTATCGAAAGTATCTTCATCAATAATTGCATCTTGGGTATTGGGTATGATTTGCCATTCATCTTCGGGAATATAGACAGTTTTCTTTACCTTGAAACTTACAAAGGTTGTCTTGAAATTAACGGTACAGCCTGTATATTGCCTATTTTCAAGAATATGAACCACAGTTGCTTGATCCCATTTATACGGATTTGCAGGTCTTTTGTTCGATGTTTTTCTGCCGATACTGTAATAATATTCAGTTGGGCAGACAACCTTTTCATCTTCCAACCGTCGTGCGATTTGCATCGGACCAAGTCCCGCAATGCATAACTCAAAAATATATCGAACAATTTTTGCGGCGGGTTCTTCAATAATCCATTGCTTGGAATCTTCGGGCGACTTCATATACCCGAAGGGAACCGCTGCTGATACACGCTCTCCGTTATCCGCCTTGGCTTTCCATACAGCTTTTATCTTTTTGCTTGTTTGCTCCGCATACCATTCATTAAAGATATTATGAAATGGCATTGTTTCGAGTCCCGTGCCGGTAGAAGTATTTACGTTTTCTTGGATAGCGATAAAAGTTACTCCGAGCGACGGATACACCACCTGAGTCAACCTACCCATTTCGATACTCTCACGACCGAAACGGGAAAGGTCTTTTACGATGATTGTGCCGACCTCTCCGTTTTCGACCATTCTCTGCATACGCTGAAAATCGGGGCGATCAAAGGTAGTACCCGAAACACCATCATCAACAAAGAATTCGGTATGAAGATATCCGTTCTGCTTTGCATAATCTAACAATATCTGTTTTTGGTTACTGATACTATTAGATTCATCCTCTTGTTTTTTCTTTCTTTTATCTTTTGAATCTTTTCTTTCTTCTACTGACAAGCGACAGTAAAGAGCAGTTATTTTTACTTTATTCTCGGCTTTCTTTTTTGCCATTTTAACTCCTTTCTGAGTAGGCCGAGCATTGTGTATTTGGGCGAGCCAATTATACAATGCTCGGCACACTTTTAACAAATCTATAGATTACAGTTCTTTCGCTAAAATCAGCGCCTTGAACTGTTGCAATATTGTTTCTTTACCTGCTATATCAAAGTTGGCAGTAACGTCATAAATCGTTCCGCCAATCTTTTTAGAAAAGCATATCTTTTTAGGAACAGTTGTTATGGGAATAGGTGTGTCTTTAAGATCCTTGCTTCTCGGAAGCGCATACTCCTGTAAATCAATAGGACGTGTATCATCAACACGCCCCATACCCTTCATAACAAAAATGTCTTTAAAATTTCCTTTTTGCATCATATAATCACCTCGCATCCCTTTGCTTCATTCGGTAGTTCTTTTCGCAAAGCCTTATGATTTCATCTTCGATTTGCTGTACCGTATAGTTCTTCGGAAAATACTTGCGGAGTTTTTCGGTAGGAATCTTGACACGTTCTTTTTGGTTTGCTTTTTCTTCCTCCATAATTTTCGAAATCACTTCAGGTGTAAGACCTTCGCCTTGACTTATCTTTTTGAAACGGCAAGCCTGAGAGAGTGACGGAGTGCAATCGCTTTGCTCAATCTGCTCCAAAAGGTCTTGTTGTTCCTGTTCATTAAGGTAGGAAAGTTCGACAGCGGGAGTGAATGAAATACGACCTTCATCCACATATTGCAGAATTTCGGGGATGAGATTGGTAAGACGGATATAGCGCTGAACAGTTTTATAACTATCGCCCATATCCGCACCGATTTGTGCAGTAGTGCGGTTATCATCGAACTTTGGGACAAGTTGTCCCGAAGTTAAATCACTGCGCCATCCTTGGTGTGCCAATGCATCCGCTTTAAGCTTATAAGCAAAGGCTTTTTCGCTTGGTAGAATATGCTCTCGGTGCAGATTACTGTCCACGAGCACAATCGCCGCCGCATCACGATCAAGGGAAACAACTAAGGCAGGGACTTCCGTAATCCCTGCCTTTCTGCTTGCCATAACCCGTCTGTGACCGGATATGATCTCATATTCATCTGTCGTATTTTCGAGTGGTCGGACTATAACGGGAGAAACAATGCCGTGTGCCTTAATACTTTCGGCAAGGGCCTCCAGTTCCTCGTTGTCCTGTACTTTGTATGGGTGGTTTTCAAATGGGCGTAATTTATCAATTGCAATAATTTTCTTGGTACTTTTCATTATCTTTCATATCCTTTCGATTTTGTTTTATTAGGTGCTTCTATTTCAATGTCGTGTTCGGTTTTAAGCAAACTCCAAACTTTGGGGAAACGCACCAAAGCGGAGTCTGCTATTTTGAGTTGTTCTCGCAATGGTTTTATCTTCTTTGTAATTTCTCTTGCGGCGTGTAGTTTCTCTTGTCGTTCTTGCGGTGTCTTTGGACGACGGTTACTGTTGCGGATTTTAGACCTTTCAGCTTCAAGTGCGACAATTTCGCTTTCCTTTTCACGGCAAAAACTTGTGAGTTCTCCGACGGTGCGGAGGTTGTTGTTTTTAAGGAAGAAGTATTCCTTTTCAAGTTGCCGTTCAAAGGTTAACGCTTCTCGTAGTAATGGTGAGTGCGCCTGACCACCATCACCCCAAGCATCAATATCCCTTGTGAGCTTTAGGAGTTGCAGAATTATATAAAATATGGTATCAACCAAAATGGTGGCGGTGTCGTGAGAATGGTTAATATTAAATTCGAGTTCCCGTTCTAACTGTAACAAAGGACTTCTTCGAGCACGGTAAATAGCCACGTAGCAGTCCCTTGTTTGGCGATTATATTTAAGTCGTTCTTCAATCGCTTCAATGGTGTAATTTTCGCCAAGTGAATCAAGGCGAACGGGACGTTTCCATCCCTTCGCAGTAATAGTGATGTGTTTATAATTATCATCTCTTACGATTTCGTATCCGAGACCTTTAAGATTACCGCTAAAGTCGTTCCAAGTTGATGAGTTTTTAATGATAGAGTCAATGTCTTTACGCAGTACGTCTCGGTGGGTCATACCACCGTTTTTCTTCGCCCAATATTCTCTCTTGCTACTACCTTTAAATTTGCTTGGAGGAATCACACTCTTTCCACGCTCTTTACAAATGAGGTCAGAAATCTCTCTGAGTTTGTAGTGATCGGAAACGTGGTTTTCAAACTTCCTGCCCGTCTTAAAGGAAACGGAATTTACGACAATATGGTTATGAATATTGTCGGTGTTGAGATGGGTAGTAACAACAACCTCGTATTCCTTCCACATACGTTTTGCGGTTTCAATACCAATTTGGTGTGCTTCATCGGGAGTAACCTCATCTGCCTTAAAACTCTGATACCCGTGATAAGCGACGTTACCGCCAAACTTTCCGTAGCGCTGTTTCGTTGTCATCATACATTGATACGCTCTTTGCTTCGGACAGTTAATAGCAGAAACATACATTGTTTGGTCGGTCTTTTTATCGTTTTCAGCATAGCGGAGCGTCGCATATAAATCTTCATCCAAGTATTTTTTATCGGTTGTTTTGTCGGGGTTGTTAGCGTAGTCAATAACTTCCTTTAATCGGGATTTGACGGGCCAGAATCCTGTGGTTGCCATAGCTTCAAATCCTCCTTTCCGGGAAGCAGTAGTTCAGAGTGAATACAGTCTATCAATTCAAGCAAGGCAGTTTGAGTTGCGGGTAATAGCAAATCATCTACATTGCAAAGCTCACAGAGTTTTCCGTATAAATCATAAAAGGCATCGGGAGGGAGCGTTCTCGGCTCATATCCCAATGCCCTTTGCAGCATATCTTCGCTAACGGGAAGATTGCACTTCGCCGCTAAACTTTTAATCTTTTCTTTTTGCTTTGGCTTTGCTCGAATCAAGATTTGAGCACTCTTTTCTTTGGGTGTTTTATTCATTTATATACCTTCTTTCTATTTTCGGGGTTGTAGGGTTCCCCCTAAAGATGAGATAGGGAGGACTGCCTATTTTGAGTTGGAACTTGTGATATACAAGTTCCCTGCTTGTTACGGTGTAAGACACACGCATTTTGCGTATATCTTCCATTCTCCGTGACTTGCACCGTGAGGGAGCGAACCTTGTTCGTGCAAATCTTTCGGATGGTTCCGACTTTCCGTTATATTGGCACCACATTTTATGTGAGTGCCGTCAGTTTCTCGTAAT
>JAZRKE010000039.1:0-16967 GCA_045646145.1 Acutalibacteraceae bacterium
AGGTGATTATTCCCAGTGTGGTAATTGGTGCTCTAACTGTAATTATGATCATTCACCCTGTTACAATATCGAATATTTTAACTGGGGCTCTTTTGGGAACATTGAGCGGGGAAGTTATATATATTTTCTATTTGATTGCCAAAAGCACTTGGAAGCAAGAAAAGACGAGAACATATTATGATGACGGTACACCTGCAAAGTATTATATTACCGGAGATAAACACCGTAACTTTGATTACGTAAAAGATTTTTGTCATGATATGAATACGAGAAGAAAAGATGTTTTGATTATTCTTGGTGATACCGGTTTTAACTATTTTAATGATACTCGTGATGATAAGCTTAAGGAGGAGATTTCTTACCTAAACATTACTTTGTTTTGTTTACATGGCAATAAGGATAACAGACCTCAAAACATTTCTACATACGGTGTTCGCAGCTTTTGCGGTGGTAAGGTTTATTATGAGCCCAGATATCCGAATATTTATTTTGCTATTGACGGTGAAATATACACATTTGAAGGCAAAAAATATATGGTGGTAGGCGGAGCTCATAGCGTTGATAAAATTAAATGTTTAGAACAGGGTATGCCTTTCTGGGAAGATGAAATGCCTGATGATACAATTAAGGATAAAGTTCAAGTAAAACTTGATCTTGAAGGTAATAAAATTTATGGAATGTTGACTCATACCTGTCCTATTGAATATCTTCCTACCGAAATGTTTATGTCAACGCGCCAAAACGCAGTAATTAAGAAAAAAACAAAAAAGGTAAACTCAAAGAAATCTTTTAAACCTGATATTGACAGATCAACTGAGGAGTGGTTAAGCAAACTTGAAAAACAATTGGATTACAAAGTATGGTATTGTGGACACTATCATATTGACAAACAAATAGAAAAAGTAAATATGATGTATCACGAAATTAGACCTTTGCACATTCAATTGTATGGTGAAGAACAATGGCAGTAATGGATAATCTTTTATCACCGATATCAATAGCATTTGCAGTTATAATTATTGGATATTATTTAGGACGAATAAAGATTATAGGGGTATCATTAGACCTTGCTGCTGTATTGATTGTGGCAGTTGCAGTTGGTTGGATTCTCAGTGTTTTGGATCCTATAAATAATGCGTTAAACTCAACCGATTTTCACTTGAATATGAAGTTTTTTTCGTCGTTTGGTACAGCTTTGTTTGTGTCAACGATAGGGATAACTACAGGATATTCAGTTAATGTGAGACAGTGGAAGGATATGAAAGCTTTTTTAATAGGTTCTTTGATGGCTGTTTCAGCATTTGTAACAATGAAGATTATTTATTTGTTGGATAGGAACATATCATTCTCAAAATTGCTTGGTTCATTTTGCGGAGCATTAACAACAACTCCGGGTTTATCAGCCGCAAGCGAATTAACAAATGTGGTTACTCAAGAAGTTACACTAGGTTATGGATGTACATATTTTTTTGGAGTCATAGCAACAGTATTATTTGTTCAGATAGCAATAATAAAAACTAATGCAATTTATGATGACAAAGAACAGTTAAAAACTAGCAATGAAAGCAGAGGGGCCTTAAGTGGTTTGATTCAAATTGGGATTACTATCGTAATTGGTCGACTGATTGGAATTATTGAAATTTTTGATTTTTCTTTGGGTAATTCAGTGGGGATGCTATGCGTTGGTGTAGTTGTTGGTTTAATTGTCAAAAAATATTTTCCAAACAATTGGATTTCAGTAAAAGAATTTACACCTTTTAGGAGTATAGGGTTAATGTTGTTTTTTGCTGGAAATGGTATTCCTGCCGGTATGCAAATCTATAACGGGTTTGATATTAAGGTGATTTTATACGGTGCTTTAATGACGATAATACCTATAGCTTTTGGTGTAATACTTTATAAATTATTTTTTAAAGAAGGAACATCGGCAACAGTAATTGCTGGTGGAATGACTAGCACACCAGCGATAGGTGTACTTACTGGGAAGCATACAAATGTATGTTTTAGCAAGTATGCATTGGCGTATTTTGGAGCTCTAATTACGATAGTTATTTTGATTAGAACAAATTTTACTTGGTTATGATCGTATTGAATGTTGTCTTTGCCGAGAGCCGGGAAAATTATCCGGTAAGAAAAGAGTGCTGCTTGCCACATCTTCTGAGAATATGAGAAGCCCTATTGAAATTACCGATGGTAAGTATATGGAAGTACATTAAAATAATAACTTATCATGTTGAAGAAAAGCTTTTAAAGGAATTGGTATATATGAAAACATATACGATTATTGTCGGTGTTAATGGTTGTGGTAAAAGTAGTTTAACAGGCGTTTTAAGAACCAAAATTGATAATTTGGGTAAAATTATTGATGCTGATGAAATTCCTGTAGACCGTGGTGGCGATGCTATTAATGGTGGCAAAAAAGACATTGAAATTATTGACGATTGCTTAGATAAAGAAATTTGCTTTACTCAGGAAACTGCTCTTGCTGGTAGAAAGCCTCTAAACACAATTAAACGAGCAATCGAAAAAGATTATTATATTCGTCTTTACTATGTTGGGCTTGATACAATGGAAGAAAGGTTACTGCGTATTGAAAACCGAGTGAAAAAAGGCGGTCATAATATAGATACTTAATCGGTAACAAAACATTTTGGTAAACGTTTTTAAGACTTGCTTGCAGTATTGCCTTATTGCAATGAAGCAACTTTCTACTATAATGATAACGGTTTTGTAACGGTCGCTAAATATAAAAATGGTGAGCTACAACCGATAGGTAAAAATAGTCCGGAATGGCTAAAAGAATTAATTGAGAAGATGAATTAACATAAAAGCGTGTGGCAGTAGATGTCACACGCTTTATCTCTGTGTCAGTATATTTCGATAAATATACTGACACAAAATTCGATGTCGAGTTAATAGATACTAATTTGTGTAAAACTTACAACAAAATCGCCTTATGGTGTATGTTTAACATCTACCCGCCTATAGCCGCCTACACACCATAAGTGCTTTAAACCCGCATAAATAAAGGGGATTTTTGGCAGCAAGAAATTTATGGTGTTCTCTTGACATTTTCCCCTGCTGCTGCCGATACTATAAAACGGTTTTTGAATGATACTTCCAGCAATCCTTCAGATTACAGCGCAATTTTCACAGGTGATTTAGGCAGTGTGGGAAGTGAACTTTTATATGAACTTCTAGAAAAAGATAGCATTGATATCCGTTTAAATCATAACGATTGTGGAATAATGATATACGACCGCGAAAAACAGGATATTCATGCAGGTGGCTCGGGTTGCGGCTGTAGTGCAAGTATGCTAACCGGATTCATATTAAAAGAGGTTGAAAACGGACATTTGCCAAATATTCTTTTCTGCGCCACAGGAGCGCTGTTATCACCGACTTCCACGCAACAAGGGGATACAATACCTTGTGTAGCACATTTGGTTAATATCAGAAAAGCGGATTAAAATATTGACAAATGTAATTACTGATGGTATAATGTTTAAAAATCAAACCGATGAAAAAGAGTAGTAGCTTGAAGTTTTATTTTTCAGAGAGTCGCTTGTGTGGTGGAAAAGCGTCAAATAAATTCGGGTGAATGGGCTTTTGAGGGCAAACCGAAAGATTAACGAGTAGGCTTTGACGGGGTTGTGCGCCCGTTATCACAAGCACTGCATATGTTAGTATGCAAAGAGTGAAAGCTATCGCTTTAATTTGGGTGGCACCGCGCATCATTGATTCGTCCCAAGTACCTTGTGTACTTGGGCTTTTTATTGTTTTTTTGGAGGGCTTAGTTATGTCTGAAATTTTTGTGTTCCGATGGCGCGAATTTATGGCTAAAATTTACTACATATTTAAGGAGAAAAATTATGAATAAATATAGAGATTTCGATAATTATTTAAAGGAATATCCGAATGAGGATGGCTATTTTGGCGAATACGGCGGAGCATATCTTGATGAAAAGTTAATTCCTGCATTCAAAGAGGCGAGTGATGCCTATCAGGCGATTTGTCAGTCGGCTCAGTTTATTAATGAACTTAGAAGAATACGCAAGGATTTTCAGGGCAGACCTACACCGGTTTATCACTGTGAGCGTCTATCCAAGTTGTTTGGAAACTGTCAGATATATGTAAAGAGGGAAGATCTTAACCATACCGGAGCCCACAAGCTTAATCACTGTATGGGTGAGGGACTGCTCGCAAAATATATGGGAAAGAAAAAACTGATTGCTGAAACAGGAGCCGGTCAGCATGGCGTAGCCCTTGCTACCGCTGCAGCCTATTTCGGACTTGAGTGCGATATTTATATGGGTGAGGTTGACATTGCTAAACAACACCCAAATGTAATTCGTATGAAGATGCTCGGTGCAAATGTAGTGCCTGTTTCAAAGGGTCTTAAAACCTTAAAGGAGGCAGTGGATGCTGCATTTGAGGCGTACGAACAAGAATATGAAGATGCAATTTATTGCATAGGCTCTTGCCTTGGCCCACATCCGTTTCCGCTTATGGTAAGGGATTTTCAGGCTGTGATAGGTAACGAAGCAAGAGAGCAGTTTTTAGAAATGACGGGACATTTGCCCGATGCCATAACCGCTTGTGTGGGCGGTGGCTCCAATTCGCTGGGAATGTTCACACCGTTCCTGGCTGACCCTGTCGAAATTTACGGTGTTGAACCTTTGGGTAGGGGCAGTAATGTTGGTGAGCACGCAGCCACAATGCAGTTTGGAACTAAGGGAAGACTGCACGGCTTTGATAGTTATGTATTACAGGACGAAAACGGTGAGCCGTTACCTGTTTATTCTATTGCAAGTGGACTCGACTATCCGGGTGTCGGTCCTGAACATGCATTTCTGCGCGACCAGAACCGCGTGCACTATGAAACTGCTACCGATGAAGAAGCTATGGAGGCATTTTTCTTGCTCAGCCGTTATGAAGGAATCATTCCTGCAATCGAGAGCTCACATGCCTTGGCTTATGCTATTAAATATGCTAAGGAGCATAAAAGTGGCTCAATCCTTGTATGCCTTTCGGGTAGAGGAGATAAGGATATTGATTATGTTTATGAGAATTACGGCTGTGGTGAGAAATTCGACATTGAAAAGTACGAAAAATAGCACATTGTAATAGTTTTTAAAGAGTGGGGCACAATATATTGTGTCCCATTTTTTAATTTTTTTGCAAAATATGGTTGATTTTTGGTTAGATTTGGATTACAATATAGGTAATAATTTTACAATGGGGGAGGTGTTGGGTTAATGTTGGAAAAAATACTTGGGGGATTAACTCTCGCAGAAGAAAAAGTACCTAACGGTTTAGTTATCGTTTTAGGTATGGGCGTAGTTTTTATCGGACTCATTATGATTGTTTTAATTTGCAAAATTATGAGCTCCATTTTAAACGCTAAAAAGAGTGAGCCTGAAGATGTCGTAACCAACCCTGTGGTTTCAGCACCTGCCGCTCCTGTGGTAATTGAAAACCGTCAGGAAATTATTGCGGCTGTGGCTGCTGTAATTGCTGAAGAGCTTGGAACCGATGTCGAAGCTCTTAAAATTTATTCATTTAAAAGAATTTAATTAAAGGAAGGTAAATAATTATGAAAAAGTATAATGTAACCGTTAATGGTACTGCTTATGAAATCACTGTTGAAGTGGCTGACGCTAATGAGGTAAAGGCTGCTCCCGCTGCCGCTCCGGCTCCTGCTGTCGCACCTGCACCTACACCTGCACCTGCACCCGCGCCCGCTGCTCCTGCTGCTGCAGTCGGCGAAAAGGTTGTAGCTCCGATGCCCGGAACCATCCTTAAGGTTAACGTTCAGAACGGAGCTACTGTAAATAAGGGTGACGTTCTCTTCATTCTTGAGGCTATGAAGATGGAAAACGAAATTATGGCTGCCGCAAGTGGTACCGTATCAGGTGTTTCTGTTAGTAATGGTGCATCGGTTGAAACAGGCGCAGTTCTTTGTGTTATCGCTTAAAGTTTATTTAGGAGTAATTTAAAATGGAATATATAATGAACTTTGTCGAGCAGACGGGTTTCTTCCAAATGATTAACGGTTTCATTATGAATGAAACCTGGAAGTATTTGGTTATGATTCTTGTTTCCTTTCTGCTCTTGTGGCTTGCTATTAAAAAGCAATTTGAGCCACTCCTGCTTATTGGTATAGCTTTTGGTATGCTTCTTACCAATCTAACCGGATTTTTCCCCAATGACCCTTCGGTTGCTATGTATCATAGCGAATTGTGGACGGATTTTATGAATGAGGCTTCGCCTTATTATCATTCGTACGGTAGAATTTTATCCGAGGGCGGTTTCCTTGATATTCTTTATATCGGTGTTAAAACCTGCGTGTATCCCTGCCTTATCTTTGTTGGTATCGGTGCTATGACCGATTTTGGTCCCCTTATTTCCAACCCGAAATCATTACTTTTAGGCGCCGCCGCACAGTTTGGTATTTTCGTAACATTTATTGGTTGCTACTATTTAGGCTTCCCGCAGGAAGCTGCCGCATCTATCGGTATTATCGGTGGTGCAGATGGCCCGACCGCTATCTATACAGCAAGTAAGCTTTTCCCTGATTTATTAGGACCTATCGCCGTTGCGGCATATTCCTATATGGCTCTCGTTCCCGTAATTCAGCCGCCGATTATGCGTCTGCTTACAACCAAAAAGGAACGCGAAATCATTATGAAACCGCTTCGTGAGGTGTCACGTACAGAGAAGATTATTTTTCCGATAGCTGTTACCACCTTTGTTGCATTTTTAGTACCTTCCGCTACTCCGCTTGTTGGCTGCTTAATGCTTGGTAACCTCTGGAAAGAGTCGGGTGTTGCAGAGCGTCTTTGCAAGACAGCGCAGAACGAGCTTATGAATATCGTAACTATATTCTTAGGAATTTCGGTTGGCGCTACCGCTACTGCAGGCGCATTCTTAAATGCTCAGACACTTAAAATTCTTGCAATGGGTGTTGTTGCTTTCGGTCTTGGTACTGCCGGCGGCGTGCTTCTTGCTAAGTTTATGAATCTCTTCTCTAAGAATAAGATTAATCCGCTTATCGGCTCTGCTGGTGTTTCTGCCGTTCCGATGGCTGCGCGTGTATCCCAGATGGAAGGTCAGAAGGCTAATCCATCTAACTTCTTACTGATGCACGCTATGGGACCCAATGTTGCAGGTGTTATCGGCTCGGCTATTGCCGCAGGCGTACTCATAGCACTCTTTGGCTAATAGGAGGTAAATTAAATGGAAAATAAAAAGCTTTATATTACCGATACTATTCTTCGTGACGCACATCAGTCGCAGGCTGCAACCCGTATGCGTATTGAGGATATGATTCCCGCGCTCGAAAAACTTGATAAAATGGGTTATTGGTCTCTCGAATGTTGGGGCGGCGCAACATTTGATGCTTGTATGCGCTTCTTAAATGAAGACCCCTGGGAGAGACTCCGTACCTTAAAGAAGCATATGCCCAATACAAAGCTTCAGATGCTTCTTCGCGGTCAGAATCTTCTCGGCTACAAGCATTACGCCGACGACGTAGTTGATGCATTTGTTAAAAAGTCTATTGAAAACGGTATTGATGTAATTCGTATTTTCGATGCGCTTAACGATACTCGTAATATGGAACAGGCTATGAAGAGCTGTAAAAAATACGGTGGTATATGTGAGGCTGCTATCAGCTACACCGTAAGCCCTGTTCATAATGAAGAGTATTTCGTTGAACTTGCCTGTAAGCTTGAAAAAATGGGAGCAGATGTAATTTGTATTAAGGATATGGCAAACCTCTTACTGCCATATGATGCTTATTCTCTTGTTAAAAAGCTTAAAGAAAATGTTAAGGTTCCGATTCATCTTCATACTCACAACACTACAGGTACGGGAGATATGACCTATTTAATGGCCGTTCAGGCAGGTGTTGATATTGTTGATACTGCGCTTTCTCCTTTTGCTAACGGTACAGCTCAGCCTTCAACCGAGGCTTTGGTTGCCACATTGCAGGGCACCGAGCGCGATACAGGACTTGACTTAAATCAGCTTAACGAGGTAGCGGCACATTTCCGTACTGTTGCCGATAAGATGAAGGCTGAGGGTACACTTGACCCGAAGGTGCTTAATGTAGACGTTAAAACTCTGCTTTATCAGGTGCCCGGCGGTATGCTTTCAAACCTTATATCTCAGCTTAAACAGGCCAATGCCGAGGATAAATATTACGATGTGTTGGCTGAAATTCCGAATGTTCGAAAGGACTTCGGTTATCCGCCCCTTGTAACACCGACAAGCCAAATTGTAGGAACTCAGGCAGTATTTAATATACTTGCGGGTGAGCGCTATAAGATGATTACCAAAGAATCTAAGGGTGTTCTTCGCGGTGAGTACGGTCAGGTTCCCGGTAAGGTTAATGAGGAGGTTCGCCATAAAGCTATTGGCTACGATAAGGTTATTACTTGTCGTCCTGCAGACCTGCTCAAGCCGGAACTCGAAAAATTTAAGGCTGAGGCTGGGGATTTAGCAAAATCGGAAGAAGATGTATTAAGCTACGCTCTTTTCCCGCAGGTTGCTTCTAAATTCTTAGCTGAGCGCAATGCTCCAAAGGTTGATGAAAACGCTATTCGTAATTTAATAGTTGAAGACCTTTCCATCTAATAAATGTTCAAAGCGGTGCTGTTTTAACGGCACCGCTTTTGTAATATCATTATTTGACAATTTTTCAAGTTGAAAGTATAATTAATATGTTGGCAAAAAAAATAGTAAAAATGAATTTTAAGGCATTTCTAGGGAGTGCATTTTTTACAGGGCTCATAACCGTCAGCTATTAATTTATCACGACTTTTTGATGTGTGTAAATTTTCACTTTTAATATTGGAGGCATAGCTGCAGGAATTTAAGTGAAATTTTTTCGAGGATTTATTGGCATAGTATTCACCTGGAATTTCATTATCTTCCTTTGTTTCGGTTTTTGTCGTGGAGAACTGCTTATAACCGTTAACGGTTGCTTTTGTAGTATAATCAGGTATAATAACTATAGGTGTATTATCCTCAGTTTCGGGAGTTTCGGGCGCCTTATCATCACAACCGGCACAATATAAAACCATTATAAAGCACAGTAAAAGTGCAACAATTCTTTTCATAAAATCACCAAATATATTTTAAACCATATCAATAATAAAATCAAGGTATTACATGAACGAAAAAATTTTAAATTTAAGGAAAAAAGCAAATAATTTACCGTTGCTGCCGGGCGTTTACATTATGAAGAACTCGGTCGGTGAGGTTATTTATGTGGGTAAAGCAAAAAGACTTAAAAATCGTGTTGTTCAATATTTCCGTACTGAAGCAGGCCACACTCAAAAGGTAAAAAAAATGGTGCGTAATGTAAACGATTTTGACTATATAGTTTGCGATACCGAGTTTGAGGCACTAACGCTTGAAAACTCTCTTATAAAACAACACAGCCCTAAATATAATATTCTATTAAAGGATGATAAAGGCTACCACTATATAAAAATCAGTAATGATAAATGGCGCAAAATCAGCGCAGTAAAGCAACTTGATAAAAACGGTAGCTTTATAGGACCTTATAACTCGGGTTATGTTGTGAGTCGTACCGTAAAGGAAGCACTGAAGATTTTTAAACTGCCCGATTGCAACCGCAGTTTCGATAAATATTCAAAACCATGCCTTAATTACCATATAGGGCTTTGTATGGCACCTTGCAGGGCTAAAATAACCCTTAGCGAATATAATGAGGCTTTGGATTCGGCTATAGCTTTTATTAAAAATAACAGCGCGGATAACATCACCGAGCTGAGAGTCAAAATGGAAAAAGCGTCTGAGGAGCTTAACTTTGAATATGCCGCAAAACTCAGGGATAGAATCAATGCTATTGAACGTATTCACGAAAAGCAAAAGGTTGTGTTGACTGATACTGTGCGTAATGATGTATTTGCAACCTCTTTGGTAGGGGAAACTGCATGCACCGAGGTTTTCGCGTTCAGGAACGGGCATCTGAGTGATGAAAAGCATTTCTTTTTTGATGGCGTTTCCTCGAAATCCGAACTTTACAACGAATTTTTGCTACAGTACTACGGCATATATGAGGATATTCCCAAAAGAATTATCATAGATGCTCTGCCTGATGATGATACCGTTGCTGAGTGGCTCAGTAAACAAGCCGAGCATACTACAGAAATTATGGTGCCTCAACGTGCCGAAAAACTCAGCCTGCTTCGGATGTGTGCTCATAATGCATCAGAGCATTTAGCACAGAGAATTGAGCGGAATTTAAAGGAAACCTCATCCCTTAACTCACTTGCAGAACTTCTTGGAATAGAAAATCCACCGAGATATATTGAAGCCTACGATATTTCAAATATCGCGGGTAGTGAAAATGTTGCAGCAATGGTAGTATTCCGTGATGGCAGACCGCAAAAGGATTTATACCGAAAGTTCAAGATAAAATCCTTTGTCGGCCAGGACGATTTCAGGTCATTGGCAGAGGTGCTTGACCGTCGCTTTAATGAGTATGAAAAAGGCGAAGATGCTGCTTTTAAAACCTTGCCCGATTTAATTTTGCTTGACGGCGGCGTACCGCAGTTAAATGCAGTGCAGCCAATTCTAAAAAAGCATAATATAAATGTTGCTATATTTGGTATGGTTAAAGATAATAAACATAAAACCGATGCTATTGCAACCTCTGGCGGTAATATCGCCATTAAATCAAACCGCAGTGCATTTACGCTTGTTACATCAATTCAGGATGAGGTTCATCGATTTGCCATTGGATATCATAAGTCAAGAAGAAGTAAATCTATGCTTGAATCTAAGCTTATTGAGATTGAGGGTATAGGCGCAGAAAAAGCCAAAAACTTGATAAAACATTTCAAAACTATAGAAAGAATTAAAAACGCTAGCCTCGATGAACTCCTAAAGGTTGACGGTATCGGCAAAAAATATGCCGAAAATATAATTAAATACTTTAACAATTAAAAGAGGTTGTGAACTAAACTCACAACCTCTTTTGAACTTATTATTCGGATTTAGGTGCTACGTGTGGAATCTGAGACTTTAAAGCGGCCCTTGTTTTTCTAACCTCAGAAAGATTAGCGGTGAGACCCTCATCAGCTCTCTTCATAATATCGTCAACAAAATCCTGAGCTGCTCTTCTCATATCGCGGCTCTTAGCCTGAGCGTTGGCAATAATCTCAGCGGCTTTCTCTTGAGCGAGTTTTGTGATTTCTTCCTGAGAAACCATAGCCTTTGCGCGTTCTTCAGCGCCTCTGATAATGCTGTCAGCCTCACGCTTAGCATTTGTGATAATGTCTGAACGGTCAGCAACAATACCACGTGCCTGTTTAATTTCGCTGGGGATGTTGAGGCGGATATCGTCGATAACTGCGCGAAGGTTTTCGGCGTTTACAACAACGCGTTTACCCGGCATTTTCATACCACTTTCTAAAGCCTCATCAAATTGTTCGAGTAATTCTTCAATACTCATTTTATTCATCCTTTCTATCTTAATCTATCGATTATGCTATTATGTATAACACTCGGAACGAATTCCGAGATATCACCACCCATACTTGCTATCTGTTTTACCATACTTGAACTTAAATACATATATTCTGATTTTGTGGTTAAAAACAGAGTTTCAACATCTGGATTCAGTTTTCGGTTGGTAAGCGCCATCTGGAATTCGTATTCAAAATCCGACATAGCGCGCAGTCCTTTAACTATTGCATAGGCGCCCTGCTGCTTAGCATAGTCAGCAAGTAAGCCTTCGTAAAAATCCACCTCAACATTACTAAGGTGAGCAACACTTTTTTTAATAAACTGAACGCGTTCTTCAATCGAAAAGCTATAGTTTTTCTTGTGATTAATAAGCACCACAACTATAACCTTGTCAAAAAGGGTAGAGGCACGATTTATTACATCTATATGACCGAGTGTTATTGGGTCATAACTGCCGGGGCAGATAACTGTTTTCATATTTCTTCACTGTCTTTTCTGTAAATTGAAATTATAATCTTGCTGTATTTTCTTTGTCTTTCTAATCGGAAAGCGCTTAATTTGTCAGGCACACAAATATCGGTTGGATGTTCGCAGATTATAATACCGTTTTTATTCATAACATTTGTTACGGTGTTTAAAGCCTTGTCCAAAATATTAAGCCTATAAGGAGGGTCTAAAAATGCAATATCGAATTTCTCATTTGTTGAGGCTAAAAAGGAACTATATTCTCCACGGATTACTTTTGCTTTATCCGTAAAACCTGTTTTGGAAAGATTATCTTTTATAACAGATATAGCGTCTGCATTAGAGTCAATAAAGGTGGCGCTTTTGGCACCTCGGGAAATTGCTTCAATTCCTATCTGACCGCTACCAGCAAACAGATCTAAAAAGGCTCGTCCCTCGATATCAAACTGGATAGCACTAAAAACTGCCTCTTTAACCATATCGGTAGTAGGTCTTACATCGGTACCATTTAAGGTATTTAATTTTCTGCCTTTTGCCAAGCCTGTAATAACTCTCATAAACATCACCTATAATCATCTATATTATCCCACGAATGAGGGTGTTTTGTCAACATCTAATTTTATTAGTTAAAATTTGTTAATTATTCTTTATTTTACTGTTAAAATCTTATATAATAGTATTGTTGGATTTAAAGGAGGTAAATTATGAGAAAAACAAAAATTGTCTGCACTATGGGCCCTGCCTGCAGTGATGAAAATATAATCAAACAAATGTGTTTAGCCGGTATGAATGTTGCACGTCTCAATTTCTCGCATGGTACCCACGAACAGCACTCACGGCAAATAGAAATAATTAAAAAGGTGCGAAACGAGCTTAATATGCCAATTGCAATTTTGCTGGATACCAAAGGCCCAGAGTATCGCATTAAAACCTTTAAGGATGGAAAGATTACACTTTTAGCCGGTGATACTTTTATTTTTACAACAACCGAGGTAGAGGGAGATAATACACGCGTATCTGTAAGCTATAAGGGTCTTCCTAATGATTTAAGCGTAGGGGATAAAATTTTGCTTAATAACGGCCTTATGTCATTTGTTGTTAAAGATACAACCGATACCGATATTATCTGTGAGACCCTTATTGGAGGAGAACTTTCAAATAGGAAGAGTATGAGCTTTCCAAATAAGGTGTTAAAACAGGTGTATTTGAGTGAGCAGGATAAGGCCGATATTAAATTTGGCATCGAAAACGGTATAGATTTTATTGCCTGTTCATTTGTTTCCTGTAAACAGGACCTTCTGGATATAAAAGAGTTTCTTAATGAAAGCAATGCTGAGGATATCGACCTTATCGCGAAGATAGAAAATCAGTCGGGTATTGATAA
The DNA here is from genome assembly GCA_045646145.1 of Acutalibacteraceae bacterium. GTDB lineage: Bacteria > Bacillota > Clostridia > Oscillospirales > Acutalibacteraceae > SIG565. The sequence continues at coordinate 13,355 of JAZRKE010000039.1, forward strand.
TATTGAGGAAATTTGCTCAGAATGCACCGGTATTATGATAGGCAGAGGTGATATGGGCGTTGAGGTGCCTTTTGAAGAACTGCCAGCAATTCAGAAAAAACTTATAACCAAGTGCCGTCTGCTCGGTAAGCGTGTTATTACAGCCACCGAAATGCTCGAGTCTATGATTTATAATTCTCGACCAACCAGAGCCGAAGTTTCGGATGTTGCCAATGCCGTTTACGATGGCACAAGTGCTATAATGCTTTCAGGAGAGACTGCCGCAGGTAAATATCCTGTAGAGTCGGTTAAAACTATGGCACAGATAGCCGAATATACCGAGAAAAATATTCATTATGTAAAACGTTTCACAAATTCAGAGTTCCATATTCGTAACACTGTCGATGCTATTTCCCACGCTACCTGCGGTATGGCAATGGATATTGAAGCTAAAGCAATAGCTGTGTGTTCGCGTTCGGGAATAACCGCACGTATGGTTTCGCGTTTCCGTCCGCCCATGGATATTGTAGGAATTACTACTAACGAGAAAACCTATAGAAAACTAGCACTCTCTTGGGGTGTTACACCGCTTATGTGTGAGGAGCTACCTTCAACAGATATTCTTTTCTATACCGCTATGAAGCTTACAAAGGCTGAAAAGAATTTAGATAAAGGCGATAAGATAGTAATTACAGGCGGTGTTACCAACGGCGAATCGGGTAATACAAATTTAATTAAGGTAGAAATAATATAAGAAAAGATGCCTTGTAGCACATTCTGTAAGAATTGTGCTACAAGGCATCAGAATTTAATTATTTTCCCTTTACAGCGTTTATTGCAAATTTTGCAATATCGGTGTTATCAACCGTTTTGTCTTTAAAATATTTGGCGCCATAGCCTACGGCGAAAACTCTAACATTGGTTGCGGTGTGCTCTCCACTTGTGAATAATGATTTATCGGGTTGAGCACCGGTCTCAGGCAACTGAACGCCACCTGTTTCGTGGTCGGAAGTGATAATAAGCAGTGTATCAGGGTTGTCCTTCATAAATTTTAACACAACAGCTATTGCTCTATCGAAATTAATTACACCATTAATTTTTCCGTCAATCGAATTAGCGTGGCCCGCATCATCGGTAGCTGTGTTTTCTATCATTAAGAAGAAACATTTTTTATTATTCAGCCTGTTAAGAACTGCCTCAACACAATAGGCAAGGTCGGGTGAGTTAGGTTTATATATACCTTCATTAGAAAATGCTATTAAGGGTGCATCTGATTTTGGATCGGCTTTTAAGGTTTCATTAATATCATAAAAATCCTTCACAAATGCATAGCTTTCAAGAATTTGACGGTTTTCCTGAATTAAAGTCTTTCTAAATTTGAAATATTCGTGGCCGATCAGAACATCCGGCAAAGATTCCATATAAGAATTTGCTATTATCTTTGCATCTTATCGCGATGCTGCATGTACCGTAAATGCAGACGGGGTGGATCCTAAAAGGCTGTCATTAGTGATAATTCCAACCCTTTTGCCTTTTTCCTTCGCAATTTCGGTAATGTTTTTAAGTGCGTTACCGTCAGGGTCAACCCCAACATAACCTTTATTGGTTTTAACGCCTGTGGCAAGTGCGGTTGCAGTGGCGGCAGAGTCAGTAACTGCATTGTCGGCGCAGTATGTAGTGCACATACCGTGATTTTCAATCTGGTTAATTATCAAACCAAAATCAAACAAATTCTTTCCGTATTGTTCGGCAAGAGTTATGTCATTGGGACCCATACTGTCGCCAATCATAACAATAACATTTCGGGACTTTTTGTACTTTTGGGAAAGAATTCCGTCAAGCTCATCTTTAGCCATGGTTATGGGTTCGTCGGTATACCAGTTTTCAGGAACTCTGATAATAGCGTTTGAATCATCGCCACAAGCAGCAAAGGTAAAAATAATTAATAATGAGAGTAAAATGCTTAGAATTTTTTCATAAAACCACCATGCAAATTTTATAATTTTGTCTAAAAAATCAATTAAATATTAATGTTATCTACCAATGTAATATAACGCAAAGTGACAAATTTTGCAAGTGCTAGTATGAATGGCTTATTATACAAAACATTTTAATTAAATTGTACCAAAAAAATGAGTAGTATAGCATAAAAGAGGTGGGGCGCAAGATGTTAGTGATATTCTGTGCAACGCACAGAGTGATATTATGCCTTGCGGCGTAGTGATATTTTTGCTTTCGCAAAAGTAATATTATATTCGCCTCATAACTCGCGAAGCAAATATAACTGAGCGAAGCTCAATATAACTCGCCGATAGGCGAATATAACAGAAAAAAAGAACTGGACGAAAAACCTGATTTTCTATACAATTTTCTTCTTATAATACTTTTCTATAAGCTTTTTAGTCTTTCTTGTTTTTTGAATCTCTCCAACCACAAAAAACAGCCTTTTTTCTTTTTTGGGATACGCAATATTATAGTGTGGCAAACCGCCACCTGCTCCAATCCAACTACCCATTAGCGATATGTTTCTTATATCGCTCCACTTGATTTTTTCTTTTTGACCAAAGTTATAAATAATTTGAACGCATTCATTAGAAAAAACGAAATACAACGGTGAAATAGCAAATACAAATATGGGAAGCAAAACGAAAATTCCAAACATAATACTTAAGCCAATCTCTTTTTTTAATGCACAACTTATAGAAAGACCAATAAATACAATGAAAAGAAACAAGCAAAGAATTAAATGTGTATTAAGCACAATATGTTTTTTATTCATTTCATCATCGCCTTGGGTTATTTCTTCAATTTATTTTTTGCGGTATTTATTGATGTTACTAATAATTTTTTAACCTCAATGCACTTCTCTAAAATATCATTGTTATCGTAATAACCGCTTTCAATTAAAAGTTCTAACCAATACTCACTTTCTGAACATTCTTTAAGTGCTATTTGCAGTTTGGCGATAAAATCGGCTGCTCCGTGTCCGTAAAATGCTTCACGAATATTCGCACCAACACTCGTGCCGCTACGGATAAGTTGGTTTGTCAAAACACTTTCCTTTTTAGTTTGTTTTACATAGTTGCAAACCTTAATTATCAGTAAAGCAAATTCTTTAGATTTTATAATCAACGGACTATCTGCCATAATATTACCACCTTTCTTTATTCCATTATACCACTATAAAATAAAAAGAGCAAGGCAAAGCCTTGCAAAAATACTTATTACTTCTTACCTATTACTTATTACTTTCCAAAAAATCCTGAATGCAAATTAGGTAAGAGTGAAGAAGTAAGAGGTAATAAGTAAAAATCCTGTACGCTTTCGCATTCAGGATTTTTTGGAGGCACCACCCGGATTTGAACCGGGGCGTAAAGGTTTTGCAGACCTCTGCCTTACCACTTGGCTATGGTGCCTTATAAATTATTTAGTTAAAAACTATATTTAGTTTAAGTCGGATCGTAGCCATGTCGTTCTGTGAGCCAAGGAGTTGAAAATGAAAATTGTCTTCCTAAGCCCGCTTGGCCTCCGACTTCCCGGATTTGAACCGGGGCGTAAAGGTTTTGCAGACCTCTGCCTTACCACTTGGCTATGGTGCCTTATAAATTATTTAGTTAAAAACTATATTTAGTTT
>JAZRKE010000040.1:0-40879 GCA_045646145.1 Acutalibacteraceae bacterium
GGTGATAAGAGAAAGTAGGCAAAAAAAGGCAGCCGCACGTGAGCGGCTGCCTGAGATGGTAATGCGTTGCCAAACTTTCGTGGTCCCTTTTAGGGACCTAGCCAGTAGGCGCCCCTTATAGGGGCTGTGCATACCACTAGTTTACTAGTGGTTATGATTGCTGATTATTACGGTTCAATAACCTTACCGATAAATAACGGTATATTAGTCTTTGCATCAACTATGGCGTATACAAACGGACGGTCAAGTGTTATTGAAACTGGTCGGGCCTCAAGGGAGGATTTAGCAGCCATTTCAGCCTTTGTAACGGCACCCGCCTTTGTGCCTTTTTCATCGGCTACAATGTATGCTTTTTGGAGAACATCGGCTAAATAAAGGTTTCTGCCTAGATATGTGCCAAGCCTAGAAAAATCTGCCTTATCCTCATTAAATGCGGTTTTTACACCCAAGGCTTTAAGGGTTTCACTTAAGCCAATTTCAAATGTACTTTCAAATTTAGGCATTGTGGCGATAACGCTTTGTTGATTAGCACTTTTAATAATACTATCAAGGGAGTCGTTTTTAAGGGAAGTAATATAATCGTTAATATCGGTATTCTTATTGGGCAGTAGGGCAACAAATCGGTAGTCGCCGTTTTTGTATTCCTTAATAAAGCCCTCTGAGTTTGCAGTTTTTATATAATAGTTTTCGGTACTGCGCATCATTTTAACAGGCACAGAAGAGTGAGGTGTGTTAAAAGTGCCGTCGGAAATATCTTCTTTTGCATAAGGTGTGTGCCACTCAGCATTAAAGGTAAGGGCATTAATTAGGTACATACAGGTGTTTTTATCAACTTCACCTATAATTTCCTTAATCTCACCGTCTGTGGCACCTTTTACCCAAGAATTAATATTTTCTACAGCGGTTTTATCAAAAGGAGATTTAAAAACCTCGGCTTTATAAAAATTTGCATTAGTCTGTAAAAAATCTTCCCGAACGCTAAAGGCATTGTCGTCTTTAATCCAGAGAGAATTTACGTTATTGATAGTGCTTGATGCTTCTAAAGAATCAAAGAATGTGTAAATGCCGTGATTAAATTCTTCGCTTTCTAACTGCAGTAATCCCTCAATTTCGGATAGGGTAGCGCTGTCAGCGCCGCTCAAAAGCATACCGAGCACTGAAGCAATACTGATAGGGGAAATTATAACGTTTTCGTCAGAATGCTTATTGTTTATATTGGTAAAGACCTCAAGAGAGAATTTATCCTGAGAAATGGTAAAATCTTTGTCAAAATAATTATATTCCGAAATATTGCTTTTGTAGCCTTCACTCAAACTAACGGCTTTGGTGTTTAATGTATTATTTCCACCGCAAGAAACGAGCGAAGAGCACATAGCAAAACAGAGAATGAGGGAAATAATTTTTTTCATAAATTATAAGCCTTTCTTACATACTCTCAGGAGCTTCAATTTTAAGCATTGAGAGAACATTTTTAATTGCGATACCAGTGGCTTCACAAAGCGTTATTCTTGCCATCATCAAGCCCTCATCAATACCGCGAACACGACAGGCATTGTAAAATTTGTGGAATTTGGTAGCGAGGTCGGTAACGTAGTGTGTCATTCTTGCGGGGTCATAAGACTTAGCCGCTAAAATAATTTCCTCTGTAAGACGGGAAAGGTGTACCGTTAAATCGCGCTCCTCGGGGGTGGTTAAAAGCATTAATTCATCGTCTGTGGGTTTGCGCACCGAAATTGCATCATCAGCCAAGTTCCTCATAATACTGCAAATTCTTGCATTTGCATATTGAACATAATAAACAGGGTTCTGGCTTGACTCCTCAACCGCTAAATCAAGGTCAAAGTCGAAATGACTGTTGGCTTCACGGAGGTTAAAGAAAAATCTTGCTGCATCTATCGGTACTTCATCCAATAAAGTAACTAGTGTAATAGCCTTGCCTGAACGCTTGGATGCCTTTACAACCTCTCCATCTTTAACAAGGCGCACCATCTGCATAAGTACTACATCAAGGCGATCAGCATCAACACCAAGGGAAATAAGCGCGCTCTTAAGTCTGGGCACGTATCCGTGATGGTCGGCGCCCAAAATATCAATAGCTTTATCGAACCCGCGTGTTACCAATTTATTGTAATGATAAGCTATATCAGGAACGATATAGGTTGGAACTCCGTTTGAGCGTACAAGCACGAAATCGTCGGACAAAAAGTCGGAACCCTTAAACCATAAAGCGCCCTCTTTTTCATAGGTGTGTCCACTGTTTTTAAGTAACTCAATAATTCGGGTTGTTTCTCCGTTTGCGTGGAGAGAACTTTCACGGAACCAGGTGTTATATTTAATTCTGTATTTAAGAAGGTCATCGTGAAGACCCTGAATGTTTTTAGGTAAAGCGAATTCAACAAGAGCTTTTCTGCGATTTTCTTCGGTGTCGGTTAAATACTTATCGCCGTGAATTTTGGCAAAGGCTTCAGCGTGTGCAATAATGTCAGCACCATGATAACTGTCTTCAGGCATCTCTACATAGTTGTCAAAAATCTGCTGATAGCGTAGGTCGAGTGATAAACCGAATTTGTTAATCTGATTTCCCGCATCGTTAATGTAGAATTCACGCTCAACAAAATATCCTGCGTGGCTCAGCACCGCCGCTAAGCAGTCTCCCAACGCGCCGCCTCTCGCATTACCTATGTGCATAGGTCCTGTGGGGTTGGCAGAAACGAATTCAACAAGAACTCTTTTGTTTTCACCGTAATTACTGTCGCCGTAGGTATCATTTAGGTCGATAACATCCTTAATAATATCGGCGTAGTATTTATCCGATAAAAAGAAATTAATAAAACCTGGGCCTGCAATTTCGTATTTACCGATATATGTACCCTCGAAATCGGCATTTGCCATTAAGGCTTCGGCAATTTTCCTGGGTGCGTTTCTGAATATTTTAGACCAAGCAAGCGCCGCATTAACGGCATAGTCTCCATGTTCGCGGTTAGCAGGCACCTCAATTACAAAATCGGTAAGGTCAGCACTTATGAGTTCACCCTTATTCATAGCGGATTTTGCCGCATTTAAAACTGTGTTTTTAATTTGTTCTTTAGCTGTATTTATTATCTTTGACATAACTATACCTTCCTTACAGAGATTTCAACTGTGTTTTTACTCAAGAGACTGTTCTCGAGGTCAATCGTGTAACTCATTTTAAGTTTACCACCGTTTTCGGTCAGGTGGTTTTCAATTTCTTCCCCGAAGATACCGAGTACAAGCTCGCCCTGAGGCACCGAATAAAAGCAGGTGTTTCGTCGTCCCTTTTCGATTATCAGTCGGCTGTCGAGTGCACCTGAACGAATCATAGTTACCTTGCCTTCCTCTGTTTTAACAAGGGTTTTTACATTCTCATCTTTAATCGTTTTATTTTCCTCATAGGTAATCAGAAATTTTCCGTCCTTTTCACTTAACGTTCCAAGGGTGGAGAGCTCAACTATATCGCTGTCTCCGTCAATTCCCTGAGTGCCCTTAATATCAATAATTACTTTTTTCATATCTTTCCAATTTCCACCTGTTTTGCATTATACTGAGTGATTTTTTCGCCCATAAGATTTTCTACGGTGCTTTCAAACGACACCGTCATATCGCTGACATAATAATTATGAGCTCCACCTGTGTTGTTTAGTAAATTGTTTTCGGCTAAATAGCTTTTAAGTATTCTGCTCAGCTCTTCGGCGGGATTGATAAGTGTAACGCTGTCCCCCAATACACAGGAGATAACCTCGCTTAAGAGCGGATAGTGTGTGCAGCCGAGAATTAAAGTATCAATATCTTTTTCTTTAAGCGGTAAAAGGTATTTTTTAGCCGTTTCAAGAACTATAAGATTATCGGGTGAAGTTAGTCCCTCTTCTACAAGCGGTACAAATAATGGGCAGGGGGTGGCAAAAATTTCAACCTCGGGTAAAAGCGCCGAAATTCGCTTTTTGTGCTCACCGCTACGAATTGTTGCGGGTGTGCCGATTATGGCTATCTTATTGTTTTTAGTTGTCCTTACCGCCGCATTTACCGCAGGGGAAATCATTTCAAAAAACGGTACGGGTAGAATATCAGCTGTATCAGCCGCTACAGCGCTGACGGTTCCGCAAGCGGCAACCACCGTCTTTACACCGTGAGACAGCAGAAACGAGGCATCCTCTTTTGCGTACTTTTTTATAGTTTCGCGGCTACGTGTTCCGTAGGGCACTCTGCCTGTGTCGCCAAAATATACAATATCCTCTTTAGGCAGAGCGTTTACTATTTCTTTCATAACGGTAAGTCCGCCAAGACCCGAATCAAATATTCCAATTGGACTATCAAGCATAGTTTCACCCCCACTAATACATATTAATTCAATTTATAATAACATATTTATATTACTAATGCAAGATTTATTATGCATTAAATATTCGATTATTGCAATTTATTTCGTATAATGTTATAGTTTTCTTGTAAGATTTTGCATACAGTGTTTACTTATACGGTATAAGGTGGTTGTTTGTAAATACCTTTTTACAAAATATTTCACACCATTCCTCTATTGCTTTTATCAAACTACTATTCTATAATTAAATCAGAAACGAACGTTACCAAATTGTTACCGACCGATTAGTCGCAATCACCGAAAAGGTTGGCGGACAATACTCACGCAGTGTTTTAGCTCACCCCTATTATTTGCATTTTTCACGCTACGGCAGATATTCTGTACCCTACGAAAATAATCACGAGCATTCCGAAATGTTTTGCATGAATGATGATGGACTTGTAAATTATTCTAACGAGGGTGATGAGTTCTACCTTGTGGTGCTAAACAAGAAAATACTTGCCGCATATAATAAAAAACTTTTCGAATTAAAGTAACAGTAAGATATGAAATCAAAAACCTGAAATCCCCCACAAAATAGGAGGTGCTGCTATTGAAACGGCTTAAAATTTATTACAGGTATATTGTCGGTTATTTCGGCTTTACTCACTCTGCTTATGCCGATTATCAGTAGTGCTATGCAGGGTTATTATAAAGCGAGTATTAATTCCTTTTAAAACATAGAGAAACTTTTAGCTAATAAACTACTATGGTCGCAAATGGGCGAAACAACTATCTTTTTAATTGTTTTTCTTGTTACTATGTTAAGTTACTTTAGTCTGGTTATTATAAATTTTCGTGGGAGGTAATTATGGAAAAAAGGAAAACTAAAGAAATTCTCAATAAATATAACATTGAGTATGAGATACGAAAAGAACTGATTACCCGAATTAATTTGATGGCTTTTCTCAGTATACTTATTGTAGGAATAACTGTATTTGTGGGGTTTCTTCAAACAACAGGGAGCAATAACAATAACGGGATTTTCTTTCTTGCCTTTGTGTTAATTTGCATATATGCTGTATATAAGCTCGGATTGGATATTTACCGTTTATGTGTATTCAGAACAAAATATAAGGTAGTTAAAGACACCCTGGCTTCTGTTTCATGGAGTATAAGAAACAGAAGGGGAACATATCTAAAACTTGATTTTTATAATTACGGACCGTACTTTATTGATAAACACAAAACTTTATATACTTGGTCAAATATTTCAAAAACAGACACTTATGGGCTTAAAGATAAATGCCTACCCGGAGATGAATTCTATTTAGTTAAACTCGGCAAGGAGATTATCTGCCTTTATAACTTAAATGATTTTGAACTCGATGGGGCTCAAATTAATTTGTAAAAACCTATTGACAAACTGCCGACTTAGTGGTAAAATAAGTCTACAACAAAGCAGAACAGTGATGTCGTTCTCACCCCGAGGTAAAGTCCTACAGGGTCAATAAGTTAAGAGCTCACACTCTTTTTATGCTTATTTGCACGGATGACATTGTTGTTATCCGTGCTTTTTTGAATTATTTTTCTCGGAGGTGCTTCGACATTAGCAGCAAAGAAATTTTAATCAATGAAAACATTAAGTTCAAAGAGGTTCGTGTAATTGACACCGACGGCTCGCAGCTCGGCGTTTTACCTATTAAAGATGCGCTTTCTGCCGCCGCAAAAAAAGACCTTGACCTTGTAAATCTGTCCCCAAACGCAAATCCGCCTGTATGTAAGATTATGGATTTTGGTAAATACCGTTTTGAACAGGCTAAACGCGAAAAGGAAGCAAAGAAAAAGCAAAAGGTTACGGAAGTTAAAGAAATCCGCTTGGGACTTAGCATTGATAAGCACGATTTTGAAACCAAAGGTAATCACGCTCTTAAGTTTTTAAAGGACGGCGATAAGGTTAAGGTTTCAATTCGTTTCCGCGGACGCGAGTTCGGTCATCCCGAAATCGGTTTAGAGATTATGCAGCGTTTCGCTGAATATTGTTCTGAGGTTGCAAGTGTTGAGAAGCCCGCTAAGATGGAAGGCAGAAATATGCTTATGTTCTTAGCTCCGAAGCCTGTTAAGTAATTCGTAAATTTTAAAGGAGGATAATAAAATGCCTAAAATTAAGACACACAGTGGCGCAAAGAAGCGTTTTAAGCTGACCAAAACAGGTCTTGTTAAGCGTGGCCACGCTTACAAATCACACATTTTAAACAAGAAGACAACCAAGCGTAAGAGAAATCTCCGCAAGGTAGTGGTAGCCGATGTAACTAACGTTGCAGCGGTTAAGAAAATGATTCCTTATAAATAAGAAAGGAAAGAGAGGTTAGTTACAAATGGCACGAGTAAAAGGTGCGTTAGCAACACGCAAAAGAAGAAATAAAACTTTAAAGCTCGCTAAGGGCTATTTTGGAGCAAAATCAAAGCTCTTTAAAACAGCTAAAGAAGCTGTAATGAAATCAGGCAACTATGCTTATATCGGCAGAAGACTTAAAAAGCGTGATTTCCGTCGTCTCTGGATTACCAGAATTTCCGCTGCAGCTAAAATCAACGGTATGAACTATTCTACCTTTATGAACGGACTCAAAAAGGCAGGCATTCAGATTAACCGTAAAATGTTGGCAGAACTCGCTGTAAACGATGCTGCCGGCTTTGCCACTCTTGCAAAGAATGCTAAAAAAGCATTAGAAAAATAATCTTACGCCCGTGAGTACTCACGGGCGACTTTGTTTTAAAGGAATTAGTAATTTATGAATTTTAAAGCCGTTACAAGCCGCGAAAATCCGCTTATTAAATCGGTTTATAAGCTGAAAAACAGCGCACGGGAAAGAAGAATAAAGGGTAAATTTATCGTTGAGGGACTTCGTATCTGCGAGGATTGCAGAGAAAACGGAGTTCAGTTTGACACGCTTATTTTAACCGAAAAATTCCTAGAAAAGAACGAAAAAATAGCCCAAGATTTAGCTCTCCAAGCAGAAAATGCCGTGGTTGTTCCCGAATTTGTTTTCGAAAAAATTGCCGATACCGATAATCCTCAAGGTGTTTTAGCGGTGGTTAAAATGTCGGAAAAAAGGCAAAAAATTAACAAGAACGGTAGATACATAGCTCTCGAAAATCTTTCCGATCCCACAAATTTAGGCGCAATTTCGCGTACAGCAGAGGCACTCGGTATGTCTGGTATAATTATTTCTAAGGACTCCTGCGACCCTTATTCGCCTAAGGTTATAAGAGCATCTATGGGTACAATTTTACGATTGCCTATAATTGTTTTAGATGATTTTCTTGGCTGTTTAACGGCTTCGGGCTTAAAGCTTTATGGTTGTGTTGTAAGAGATGGAGAGGATATAAGCTGTGTTACATTTTCGGACGGCTCAGCGGTGCTCATCGGTAATGAGGCAAATGGACTAACTGTCGATACCATTGCAGCGTGTGAAAAGATAACAATTAAAATGAGCGGCAAAGCAGAATCGCTTAATGCGTCAGTTGCTGCCGCTATAGCTATGTGGGAGCTTATAAAATGAGTTTAAAGTATTGGGTTTGGCTTCAGAACGCTCTCGGCTTTGGGAGTAGGTATACTAGTTTAATATTAGAGCATTTCGGTAGTGCAGAAAATGTGTATAGGGCAGATAATAGTGCAATTTTAAAGTTTGGAATCTGCAGTAAAAAGACCGTTGAGAAACTATCGGATAAAAGTCTTAAGAGTGCGGATGCAATAATATCAGAATGTAAGAAAAGCGGGATACTCATAATTCCTTTTTCTTCTCAGTATTATCCCGAAAAGCTGAGACAAATATCATCGCCTCCGCTTTTGCTTTATGGTAAAGGTGATACTGCATTACTAAATGAGGAGGTTTCGATTTGCATAGTAGGACCCCGCAAGGTATCTACCTACGGTAAAAAAGCGGCATTTTCTCTCGCGGCAAGACTTTCCCTTTGCGGCTTCACAATTATAAGTGGTGGTGCGCTCGGCGGAGATACCGCGGCTCACAGAGGAGCACTTTCGGTATCTGGTAAAACAATTTGCGTGTTAGGCTCGGGTATTAATTCAAATTATTTGCAGGTTAACCGTCCTATTCGTGATGAAATTGCTAATAACGGATTGCTTATAAGTGAATTTCCACCCGATTATCCTGCATCTAAAATTACTTTTCCCATAAGAAACCGATTACTTTCGGGACTGACTCTCGGAACGGTCGTTGTTGAGGCGGGAGAAGAGAGCGGTTCTTTGATTACGGCAAATGCTGCTGCAGAACAAGGGAAAGATGTGTTTGTAATTCCCGGAAATCCCACCGATGAACACTATAAAGGTTCAAACGCTCTTCTTCGTGATGGTGCTAAGCCACTTTTGGAGCTTTCCGATATTATCACAGAATATTTACCCTTATATCCGCATAAAATTAAACCCGAAAAGGCATATTCTCAAAAAATAAGTATGGGTAATGATACACAACCCTTAAAAAAACCGAAAGTTACCGAAGAACAAAAAAATATTAAAAAAAATATTAAAGAAAATCTTTCAAATAACGCAAAAATAGTGTATAATTATTTAGATAATCAAATTTTTTACATAGACGACCTTGCGGGGCTGTCTATCAGTAATTCGGAAATTTTAGCTGCATTAACCGAGCTTGAGATTTTCGGATACATAGAAGCTCAACCTGGCGGAAAATACAGTTTAGCAGTAAACTAACAATTAAGGAGATATGAAATGTCAAAGCTTATAATTGTTGAGTCCCCCTCAAAAATTAAAAGTATCAAAAAAATACTCGGCTCCGAGTATGAGGTTATGGCATCGGTCGGTCATATTCGCGATCTGCCAAAATCCAAGCTTGGAGTTGATGTTGATAACAATTTTGAGCTTAAATATGAAACCATAGCCAATAAAAAAGACATTATAAATAAACTCAGAGAGGCAGCCGCTAGAGCTGATTTTGTTTATTTGGCAACCGACCCGGACCGTGAGGGTGAGGCGATTTCTTGGCATTTATCAACACTTTTGGCACTTGATTTAAATGCCAAAAATCGTGTTGGCTTTAATGAAATTACCAAAACAGGCGTTGAAAACGGTATGAGGGCACCCCGAAAAATTGATTTAGATTTGGTAGATGCCCAACAGGCTCGACGTGCACTTGACCGTATAGTTGGCTATAAATTAAGCCCATTTCTTTGGAAAAAAGTAAAGCGAGGACTGTCTGCAGGCAGAGTGCAGAGCGTGGCACTCAAACTTATAGTTGACAGGGAAAGGAAAATCGATGCATTCACTCCCGAGGAGTATTGGACCCTTGATGCAAAGCTTTTATCAGGCAGAAAACACTTTGTTGCTAAGTTTTACGGTGATGCTTCGGGCAATAAAATTGATATTGTTAACGAAGAGACTGCAAACAGAATTATCTCTGAATTAAATGGCGCTCAGTATATTGTATCGAGCATTAAAAAGGGTATACGGAACCGCAAACCTGCGCCTCCATTTATCACTTCAAGTCTTATGCAGGAGGCTTCCCGTAAACTTAATTTTACAGGACAAAAAACAATGCGTATAGCTCAGCAGTTATACGAAGGAATTGATATTGCTTCCTACGGTACAGTTGGTCTTATTACCTACATGCGTACCGATTCACTTAGAATTTCTGGGGAAGCAAAGTCGGCGGCTAAAAGGTATATTGCCTCTGCCTTTGGAGAAAAATATCTGCCTAAATCCGACCGTGTTTATAAAACCGACGATAATGCACAGGATGCTCATGAGGCTATCAGACCTACCGATGTATTTTTGACACCTGACAGTATTAAAAGCAATCTTACCACCGAGCAATATAAGGTTTATCGCCTTATCTGGTGCCGATTTGTAGCTTCCTTAATGGCTAACTGTGTTCAGAATACCATTTCTGCCGATATTAAAGCGTCCGATTATATTTTTAAGGCTTCTGGGTATTCGGTTAAGTTTGACGGATTTACTGCACTTTATGAGGAGGGCAGAGACGAAGAGGGCGAGGATAATTGCGCTATTCCTGAAAATATGCAGGAAAATGATGTTTTAACACTTAAAGATTTAGTTTCGGCTCAGCATTTTACAACTCCGCCCGCCCGTTACACCGAGCCTACACTTATTCAGGTGCTTAAAGAGAACGGAATTGGCAGACCTTCAACCTATGCTACCATTATGGCTAATATAATGCAGAGAGAATATATTGAGCGTGAGAAAAAATCACTCAAACCTACTGCTCTCGGTATTGTTGTTTCGGATTTAATTGCAAAGCATTTTAAGAATATTGTAGATGTTAAGTTTACCGCAAGTGTTGAAACCGACCTTGACCATATCGCCGCAGGCGAGCTTAACTGGATTGATGCTATGGAAAACTTCTATAAGGATTTTGCGGTTGATCTTAAAAAAGCTGAGGATGAATTAACAGGTAAAAAGGTTAAAGTGCCTGTAGTTGAGAGCGATGTTGTTTGTGATAAGTGCGGTAGAACAATGGTAGTAAAATCAAGCCGCTTTGGAAAATTTTTGGCTTGTCCCGGCTTCCCTGAGTGTAAAAACACTAAGCCCATGCCGGCTGACGAAATTAAAGAGCCCTGTCCTAAATGTGGCGGAAAGCTTATTAAAAGGGTATCTAAGAAAACCGGTAAATCGTTTTATGGCTGCGTTGAATATCCGAAATGTGATTTCGCTTCCCCGGGACTTCCCACGGGAAAGCTATGTGAAAAGTGCGGAGGATATATGATTAAGGGCAGGGGAAAAACTTCCTACTGCATTAATTCAGATTGCGAAAGCCGTAAAGTTAAAACTTCTAAAAAGGAAAAATAATTAATGGAAAGAAGAATTACCGTTATCGGCGCAGGCCTTGCAGGTGTTGAAGCAGCTAATCAGATTGCAAAACGCGGCATTTCAGTTGACCTTTATGAGATGAAGCCAATTAGGAAATCTCCCGCGCATAAATCGGATAATTTTGCAGAGCTTGTATGCTCAAATTCCCTAAAGGCTTCGCGGATTGATTCTGCTGCAGGTCTTTTAAAAGAGGAAATGCGTAGGTTCGGTTCTGTGTGCTTAGATGCGGCAGATAAAGCAAAAGTCGCAGCAGGCGGTGCTTTGGCGGTTGATAGGGATATTTTTTCTTCCCTCATAACCCAACAGATAAAATCTGACCCTAAAATAACAGTTCACAGTGAAGTTGTAGAAAAGATTCCAGAAGGGGTCTGTGTTATAGCATCGGGCCCACTTACCGATATTGCTTTAGCCGATAACATAAAGGAATTCACAGGTAGTGAGCACCTAAGTTTTTACGATGCTGCTGCGCCTATTATTATGGCTGAGAGTATTGATTTCACAAAAGCCTTTTTCGCTTCTCGTTACGGTAAGGGAGACGGCGACGATTATATTAACTGCCCGATGAACAAGGAAGAATATGAAGTGTTTTATAATGCTCTGATAACGGCAGAGTCGGCAGTGACACACGAGTTTGATGTATACGAGGGATGTATGCCTATAGAGGTTCTGGCGAAAAGGGGAGAAGATTCAATTCGCTTCGGCCCTTTAAAGCCTGTAGGACTCACAGACCCAAAAACCGGACACAGACCTTGGGCTGTAGTTCAGCTTCGGCGCGAAAACAGCAAGGGAACTATGTATAATCTTGTCGGTTTTCAAACCAATCTCAAATTTGGAGAACAAAAAAGGGTGTTCTCGCTAATACCGGGACTAGAAAATGCAGAGTTTGTAAGATACGGTGTAATGCACCGCAATACATTTATTAATTCACCAAAATTATTAGCTAAGAACTTATCCTTAAAAACAAATAATAGAGTATTTTTTGCAGGTCAGCTCTCGGGTGTTGAGGGGTATATGGAATCTGCGGCGTCAGGAATAATAGCAGGAATTAATGCTGCAAATTATTTATTGTCCGAAAAGCCGTTAATACTTCCTGATTTTACCATGATAGGTGCGCTTGCTGATTATATAACCGATGAAACTGTTACCTGTTTTCAACCTATGGGTGCCAATTTTGGTATATTACCACCGCTTGAAAATCATATAAGGGACAAGCGTGAACGCTATTCGGCACTATCAAACAGGTCGCTTAATTGGTTTAAAAATAATATTTGTGGGGGAAAATATGAAAATTGTAATTGATGCTTTCGGCGGAGATAACGCGCCGCTCGAAATTATAAAGGGTGCCGCTTTAGCACAAAAAGAATACGGTGTGGATATCATTCTTACGGGCGATGAAGAAATTATAAATAAATGCATTAATTCGAATGGAATTACCTTTAATAATTTAGAGGTTGTACATACCACCGATGTTATTTCAATGCACGATGAGCCAACCTCTCTTTTAAAGGAGCATAAGGACTCCTCAATGGCTGTGGCCTTCAGGCTATTAGCCGAGGGCAAAGCAGATGCCTTTGTGTCTGCAGGAAGCACCGGCGCAGTAGTTGTCGGAGGTACATTAATTGTTAAGCGAATTAAAGGTGTTAAGCGTCCTGCACTTGGCAGTATGCTGCCTGGCCCTGCTTCCTCATACTTCCTTATGGATATGGGTGCAAATTCTGAGTGCAGACCCGAAATGCTATGTCAGTTTGGTATTATGGCATCGGCATATTTAAAGGGTGTTGAGGGAATTGAAAATCCCACCGTTGCTCTTCTCAATATCGGCACTGAGGATACTAAGGGCACCGAGCTTCAGAAAGACGCCTACAAGCTGCTGAGTGAAGCGCCGATTAACTTCATAGGCAATATTGAATCACGCGAGATGCCTAAGGGTGTATGTAACGCTGTTATTGCCGACGGATATACAGGCAATATTGCTCTTAAATTAATTGAGGGTACCGCGACCACTATGTTCAAAATGATAAAAGACGTTTTATATAAGGGAATTCTTAATAAAATCTGCGCTCTTATTCTAAAAAAAGACCTTTATGCTATTAAGGGCAAGATGGATGCTTCTGAGGTGGGCGGAGCGCCACTGCTTGGAGTTAATAAGCCTGTTATTAAGGCTCACGGCTCCTCGGATGCAAGGGCTATTAAAAATGCCGTTCGTCAGGCAATTAAATTTGCCGAAAACGATGTCATCGGTAAAATTACTAAATCTTTAAACGAAATAAACGAAGGTTAGAAATGAAACAACTTCAGGAAAATTTAGGCTATAAATTTAATAACATAACATTGCTTGAAAATGCAATCACTCATTCTTCTTATGCTAACGAGGCTCATACGCCATACGGTTCAAACGAGCGACTTGAGTTTTTGGGCGATGCGGTGCTTTCGGTGATAGTTGCAGATTATATTTATAAAAATTTCGGCAAATTACCAGAAGGGGAACTTACAAAGCTCAGAGCATCGCTTGTGTGCGAAAAATCTCTTTGCTCATTTTCAAAACAGTTGGGTGTAGGTGAATATTTAAAGCTTGGGAAGGGAGAGTCTGCTAATGGCGGCGCTCAGCGGCCTTCTATATTAGCAGATGCCTTTGAGGCAATTTTGGCTGCCGTTTATCTTGACGGTGGTATGGACGATGCGCGAAAGATAGTTATGCGCTTTGTTTTAGATGAGCTTAAACATACCGATAATGAGGTTTTCAAGGATTATAAAACCTGTCTGCAAGAGGTTATTCAGCGCAATCCCGAAGAGCGCCTTTCATATGTTCTGATTGCCGAAAGCGGACCCGACCACGACAAGCGCTTTACTGTTGAAGTGCACTTGAATTCAAATGTTTTAGGCACAGGTATAGGAAAAAGCAAAAAACTTGCCGAACAGGCGGCGGCTAAAGAGGCGCTACAACTAATGGGAATTGATGTATGAGAAAACACTCGAATATTTCCGTTTTTGTAACACATATGGGCTGTCCGCAACAATGTAGCTTTTGTAATCAGCGCTATATTGCTTCTAGTGAAAAATTGCCCGATGCGCAGGATGTAGTAAATGCCATAAAAACGGCTGTCAGTTCTAAGAATTATAGTCCGAAAACCACTGAACTTGCTTTTTTCGGTGGCAGTTTTACGGCTATTGATAGAAAATATATGCTTTCATTACTGGAGGGGGCATATCCTTTTATTAAAATTGGAAAAATTTCCGGGATACGAATTTCAACACGTCCTGACGCCATAGATGATGAAATTTTGAGTATATTAAAGCGATACGGTGTAACGGCTATTGAGCTTGGCGCTCAGAGTATGGATGATGAGGTGTTAGCGCTTAATCGCAGAGGGCATACTGTATATGATATTATAAAAGCTTCAAAACTTATAAAACAGCACGGTTTTCAGCTCGGTCTTCAGATGATGACAGGGCTTTTAGGCTCGAATGAGGTAAAGGACATTTTTTCTGCCGAAAAAATTATAGAGCTTTCTCCACAAACTGTGAGAATTTATCCAACTATAGTTTTTGATGATACATATTTGGGTGAGCTTTTTAAATTAGGCGAGTATTCACCTCAGACGCTTGAAGGTGCGGTGAGCCTTACAGCAAAGCTATTAAAAATGTTTTCAGCAGAAAATATTTCGGTAATTCGCACAGGTCTTCATGCCATAAATGAAGAAAAATATTTGTCAGGACCTTGGCATCCTGCTTTCAGGGAGCTGTGCGACTCTGAAATTTATTTAGAAAATGCCAAAAATGCCCTTAAAGATAAGGGAGATTACATAATTTATGTGAATAAGGGCTCGGTTTCAAAAATGATCGGCCAAAAAAGAAAAAATATTGAGGCATTGAGAGAACTTGGTTTTAACTGTAAAATTATTGAGGATAATTCTCTCGGTCTTTTCGAGATTAAAACAGAAATGGTAGGTGTGTGTAAATGATATTAAGCTCTATTACAATTCAGGGCTTTAAATCTTTTGCCGATAAAACTACACTTAAATTCGGAAAGGGAATAACAGGTATTGTAGGACCTAACGGTAGTGGTAAGAGTAATATTTCCGATGCAGTCCGTTGGGTGCTTGGAGAACAGTCTACAAAAAGCCTTCGTGGACAAAGCATGGAAGATGTAATCTTTGGCGGTACTGCAACCCGCCGTCCGCACGGCTTTTGCGAGGTTACTCTTAATATTGATAACAGCGATCGCACCCTTAATTTTGATGGCGATGCGGTATCTATAACGCGGCGTTATTACCGTTCTCACGAGAGTGAATATTTAATAAATAATGTGTCTGTTCGTCTTAAAGATATTAATGAACTATTTATGGATACAGGTCTCGGACGCGACGGTTATTCGATGGTTGGACAGGGCAAAATAGATGCTATTATCAGCACTAAATCGGGCGAACGCCGTGATATTTTTGAAGAGGCTTCAGGTATTTCAAAATATCGCTATCGCAAGATTGAGAGCGAAAGAAAGTTAGCAGCGGCTGATGAAAATTTACTTCGCCTTAAGGACATTATGCAGGAACTTGAATCGCGTGTAGGTCCGCTGAAATCACAGAGTGAAAAGGCCGAAAAATTCTTAGAGTTAGCTACTCAGAAAAAAGAACTTGAGATTGGTCTTTGGCTTAACACCCTAGAGAACTTTAAAGAAAATTTACGCAACCATGAGGCTAAGATTACGGCTTGTGAAGTGCAGTATAAAGAAATTGAGGACAGCCTCTCGGAGTATGATTTAACAAATGAAAGAAATTCCGCTTTATTTACTGAAATTTCGTGTAAAATTGACGAGTCAAGGCATACAATTTCTACACTCAATGAAAGAATTGCCGTTTTACTCGGCGAAATTTCGGTGAAAGAAAACGATATCTCGCACAGCAAAGCAAATATTGAGCGTTTAAATAATGAAATTGAGGACCTTAAGGGCTCTGAGGATAGCGCAAAAGGAGAAATTGAGAAGAATAGGGCATTAAGCGCAGAAAAGCTTCAGAAAAATGAAGAGTTAAATTCAGCTTTACTATCTGCTGAACAAAGCTTAACCGAGCTACTTACCAATAGTGAAAGTTATTCTCGCAAAATTGAGGAACTTTCAAGCGAAATTAATGCGCTTACTTCTAAAGGTGCAGATTTAAAGGTTACTATTTTAACATCTAAAACTGCTACTGAGGAACTCAATTTACGAAATAGCAATTTAGAAGAACTAATTTCTTCTAAAGCTGACGAAAAGCAGGAGCTTAATAAAGAATTTAACGAAACAGAAAAAATGGTAAATACCTTAGAGGATACCGTTAAAGAATGTGAAAACGCAATAAAGGGTTATGAGCTTCGCCTTGATAACCGAAAGGAAAAAACAGTAGAGCTTAAAACCAAACTCGATGATTTAAGACTTGATATAGAGTCTAAAAAGCGCAGGGTTCAGCTCCTTTCCGACCTTGAAAAGAATATGGAGGGCTTTGCACACTCCGTAAAGGCCGTTATCAAGGAGTCGAATAGTGGAGTTCTTCGCGGTGTTTACGGTCCTGTTTCGCGTATAATTAATGTTAAAAAGGAATATTCTGTGGCCATTGAAACTGCGCTTGGTAATGCGCTGCAGAATATTATTGTTGAGACCGAGGCCGATGCTAAAAGAGCTATTAATCACCTTAAGAGTTCAAATTCAGGCAGAGCTACATTTCTGCCCGTTAATTCGGTTAAAGCGCGTCCTTTTACTGAAAATGGATACGAGAATATGTTTGGTTATCTCGGCAGAGCTAATGAAATTGTAGAGTGTGATAAAAAATTCCGTGAAATTATAGATTACCTGCTTGGTGCTGTTGTTATCACAGAAGATATTGATTCGGCTGTAACTATAGCTAAAAAGTTTAATTACCACTTTAAAGTTGTGTCTCTTGACGGTCATGTTATCAATGCGGGAGGCTCTCTTACAGGCGGTTCACTCATTAAAAATGCGGGTATTTTAAGCCGTAAGGATGACATTGCAAAAATCAATTCACAGATTGAAACCCTTACTGAAAAAGAAAAATCGGTTTCCATGCTTTATGATGAAACACTTGCCGATTTATCTAAGGTTGAAGCCGATATAGTAAACGCTAAGGCAACCCTTACTACTGCCAATGAGGATAAGATAAGAGCATTGGCAGAACTTAAAAGAATTGCTGATTTAATAACGAACTGTGAGAATTTAATAACCGAATATAAAGGCGAAAAAAATGCTAATCATGAAAAGATTTCAACACTTGTTTCCTTGGTTGCTGAGTCGGAAAAGCAGGCTCAGAGAGTAGAGGATGAAAAAGCTAAAATTCAGTCTGAAATCTATAGCATTTCGGGTGGCCGAGACGAATTATCGGCTAAAAGAGAAGAGTATTCCGAAAAAATTACGGAAATTAAGTTACAGATTATTGAATGCTCTAAAGATGCCGAAAATTTTGCCGCAATGGCCCTGTCTCTAGAAGGCGCTATTTCTAACCGCGAGCAGAAAATTGCCGATATCCAGAGAGAAATAGAGCAAAATAATATTGCTATAACTGAAAAACAGTGCGATATTGATGCTATAAATTCGGCTATAGCGGAAATAAAGAATAATATTATATTCAATGAAGAAAGTATTAACTCGTTAATAGAGCAGAGAAACGATATTGAAAGGTCTAATTCACTTCTTCGCTCTAATGAGAGGGAAAAGACAAGTGAACGTGAAAAAATCAGCGGAGAACTTGCTCGTCTTACCGAGAGAAAAGAAAATATGCTGGCTGAATACGACAATGTAATCAAACAGCTTTATGAGGAGTATCAGCTTACTCGTTCTGAAGCCGAAAATATGGGCATTGTTATTGATAAGCCTTCGGAGGCTAAACGTACACTCGGTGAGATTAAATCCTCCATCCGTGCTCTAGGCAGTGTTAATGTCGCAGCTATTGAAGAGTACAAAGAGGTTAAGGAACGATATGAGTTTATGTCGGTGCAGATTGCCGATGTTGAAAAGTCCCGCGCCGAGCTTGGCAAACTTATAAATCAGTTAACCAAGCAAATGCAGGAAATGTTTATTGAGGGCTTTACAAAAATCAATGAGAGCTTCTCAAAAACCTTTACCGAGCTGTTTGGTGGTGGAAATGCAGAACTTGTTCTGACCGACCCTGAAAATATTTTGGAGAGCGGTATTGATATTAATGCCAAACTACCCGGTAAAAATGTACCAAGTCTTGATGGACTATCCGGTGGCGAAAAGGCACTTGTTGCTTTGGCTATTTATTTTTCAATTATGCGCGTTAACGCGCCGCCATTCTGCTTCTTGGATGAGGTTGATACCGCACTTGACGATATAAATGTTGATCGCGTGGCACAATATATGAAATCATCTGATTTCGGCACACAGTTTATCTGTGTAACCCACCGCCGAGGCACTATGGAAGCTGCAGATATGCTTTACGGTGTAACAATGCAGGAAAAGGGTATTACCAAGCTTTTACAGCTTAATGTTGTAGAGCTTGAGAAGAAACTTCTTAAAGGAGAGCTATAATGGGCTTTTTTGATAAAATCAAGGCAGGTCTTACAAAAAGTCGTAATTCTATTGTTAATAACATAAACTCTGTTATTAACAGCTTTACCAAGATTGATGAAGAGCTTTTTGAAGAACTTGAGGAAATTTTAATTACAGCCGATATAGGTGTTAAGACTGCTCAGGATATTTGTCATAGTCTTCGCCAAAAGGTTAAAGCAGATGGAATTAAAGAGCCGGACAAAATTAAGGAATCACTAAAACAAATAGTTGAGGATATGATTTCTGCTGATTCTGATTTAAAGCTTAACGGCAAACCTGCTATAATAATGGTAATTGGTGTAAACGGCGTAGGGAAAACCACAACTATCGGCAAAATTGCTGCTTCTCTTGTAAAGGAAGGTAAAAAGGTAGTGCTTGGTGCCGCCGACACCTTCCGCGCCGCCGCCATAGAGCAACTGACTGTCTGGGGAGAACGCTCGGGAGCTACAGTAGTAAGCTCGGTTCAGGGCACCGACCCTGCAAGTGTTGTTTTTGACACTATTTCTTCTGCTAAAGCAAGAGGGGCAGATGTTATTATTTGCGATACCGCAGGCAGACTCCATAATAAGAAAAACCTTATGGATGAACTTGCAAAAATGAATAGGGTAATTGCAAGAGAATTACCTGAAAGTACTCCTGAGGTTTTATTGGTGCTTGATGCCGCTACTGGACAGAATGCTGTAAATCAAGCAAGGGAATTTAGTTTTGTTACTTCGGTTACAGGTATTGTTTTAACCAAGCTTGACGGTACTGCCAAGGGCGGAGTTGTTATACCGATTAATAACGAGCTTCATATACCGGTTAAATTTATAGGCGTAGGCGAAGGAATAGATGACCTTCAGCCCTTTGATGCTAAGGTTTATGCCGAAAGTCTTTTTTCAGAGGAGTAAATTATGAAATTTTTTATAGCGACTAAAAATGCTCATAAAGTTAAAGAATTTTCTGCTATTTTCTCTTCTTTAGGTATCGAACTGCTCTCTGAAAATGACCTTGAAAAGCCGTTAGAGGATGTTGAAGAGGGTGGAGCCACCTTCGGGGAAAATGCGCTCATAAAAGCACGTTTTGCAGCAAAGGTTACAGGACTTCCTACCCTTGCTGATGATTCAGGTCTTTGTGTTGAGGCATTGGGCGGTGAGCCTGGTATTTATTCGGCAAGGTATGCAGGTGTTCACGGCAATGATGCCGAGAATAATAAGAAGCTTCTCCAAAAACTTAAAAATGAAACCAACCGAACTGCTAAATTCGTTTGCGCCATTGCCTGTGTTTTCCCTGACAGCAGAGAATTTACAGTTATTGGCGAGTGTAAAGGGAAAATTGACACTGAGCTTCGCGGTAATGGCGGATTCGGTTATGACCCGCTATTTATTTCGGATGAAAAGGGTAGTTTTGGGCTTATTTCTGCCGAAGAAAAAAACAGCGTAAGCCATCGAGCAAATGCTGTTAAAAAATTTACAGAAGAAATCATTAAATATATTTAAAAGGGGAATATAAATGCTTACAAGTAAGCAAAGAGCACAACTAAGAGGCATGGCTAATACTATGGAAACCATTTTGCAAATAGGCAAAACAGGTATTACTGACCAAACTATCAAACAGGTTGATGACGCCTTATTAGCCAGAGAATTAATTAAAATAAGAACTCTTGAAACATCACCTACTTCATCTCGTGAAAGCGCCGACATTATTGCCCAGAAAATCGGAGCTGATGTTGTTCAGGTGATTGGCACAAAAATAGTGCTTTATAGAGAAAGTAAAGATAATAAACATATTTATTTGGTAAAATAAGATGGGTAATGTTGTTGTATTTGGCGGTACATTTAATCCTATACATTTAGGGCATATTGAAATTATAAATAGGGTATTAGAACTCGGTACTACAGATAAGGTAATCGTTATCCCAACCTCTTTGCCACCACATAAAATCAGCTCAGATTTGGCCTGTGATGCCGACCGCTTTGAAATGTGTAAACTTGCAACCGAGCATTTGCAAAATGTTGAGGTAAGTGATTTAGAACTGCTGCGAGGCGGTAAAAGTTATACCTATGATACCTTAAAGCAACTTAAAAATCTTTATCCTGAGATTGAACTTTCTCTTGTTTGCGGCGCAGATATGATAGTTACTTTCAAAGAATGGCATCGCTTTCGGGATGTTCTGAAGATGGCAGATATTATAGCGGTTAGAAGGGTTGGTATTGATAACGCTGAATTTGATAATGCGGTCAGAGAGCTTATAAATATAGGCGGTGTTATTGATGTTTTAAAGGGGCAAATATCAGAAATTTCTTCAACTGAAATCAAGAAAAATATTGATAATGTGGAGTATCTTACGAGATTTTTACCCGAAAAGGTTTATAATTATATTAAGAGCAACAGTTTATATTCGGGGGATTAAAATGGATTATAAGGCAATTTTAAGGCAAAGACTTACTGAAAAACGCTTTAACCATTCACTATGTGTGGCTGATGAAGCTAAGCGATTAGCCGAAAAATACAGTGCGGATGTCGATAAAGCATATCTTGCGGGTCTTCTTCACGATATAACAAAGAATACAGAAGAAAAAGAGCAGTTGCAAATGTTCAAAGAATTTGGTATAATTCCTGATGACATAACCGCTCACTCTCAAAAATTATGGCACGCCGTAACTGGAGCCGCCTATATAAAAAATGTATTAAAAATTGAGGATGAAGAGATAATTTCTGCGGTAAGATATCATACTACTGCCAAAAAAGGTATGACCATATTTCAAAAAATACTTTATTTAGCAGATTTTACTTCACTTGACCGCGATTATGATGATGTTGTTGTGATGCGTAAAAAGGTTGATGAATCGCTAAACAGTGCTATGAAATACGCGTTGAGCTATACAATTACTGAGCTTGTAGAAAAGCGAGCCCAGATTCATACCGATACATTTGAGGCTTATAATGAAATTATAAAGGAGAAGGACTTATGAATTCTATTGAAATATTAACGTTGGCTGCTAATGCTTTAAATGAGAAAAAAGCGCTCGACTTAGCGGCTCTCAGAGTTGAGGATTTAACCGTTTTAACAGAATATTTTCTCCTTTGTACCGCCACCTCTTCTACACATGTAAGAGCTTTGGCGGATGAGACAGAATTTAAACTGGGTGAAGCAGGGGTTAATCCTCTTCATATTGAGGGAAAATCTACAGGTTGGATTTTACTTGATTATGGCAGTGTTATAATTCATGTGATGAGCAGGGAAGCACGAGAATTTTATAACCTTGATAAAATGTGGAGCGATGGTGAGCCTATTGATTTAAGTAATATATTAGTTAGCGAACAGGAGAGATAATTATGAAGTACAATTACACTGAAATTGAAAAGAAATGGCAAAAAATATGGGATGATAACGGTACTTTCTACGCTACCGAGGACTACTCTAAACCTAAGTTTTTCGGTCTTGTAGAGTTTCCTTATCCGTCGGCTCAGGGTCTTCATGTAGGACATCCGCGTTCATACACAGCTATTGATATAGTTGCCCGTAAGAAGAGATTACAGGGCTATAATGTACTCTATCCTATGGGTTGGGATGCTTTCGGTCTTCCTACAGAAAATTTTGCAATTAAAAATCATATTCACCCCGAAATTGTAACTAAACAGAATGTTGCTAACTTCAAAAAGCAGTTGAAATCCTTGGGCTTTTCGTTTGACTGGAGTCGCGAGGTTAATACTACTGACCCTGAATATTATAAATGGACACAGTGGATTTTTTTACAGTTTTATAAAAATGGCCTTGCTTATAAAAAGGAAATGTCGGTTAACTGGTGTACCTCCTGTAAGTGCGTTTTAGCGAATGAAGAGGTTGTTAACGGTGTTTGCGAGCGTTGCGGTAGTGAGGTTATACATAAGGTAAAGAGCCAGTGGATGCTCAAAATTACCGAGTATGCTGATAAGCTTTTAGACGGACTGGATACGGTTGATTTTATCGACCGTGTTAAAACTCAACAGCGCAACTGGATAGGCCGTTCTTACGGAACACAGGTTAAATTTAGCACTACTATTGGTGATGAGTTTGAAATTTACACCACCCGTGCCGATACACTTTTCGGTGTTACCTATATGGTAATGTCGTCCGAGCATCCGTTGCTCCAAAAATGGGCGGATAAAATTTCTAATATGGATGCTGTGCGCGAATATCAGCAGTCTGCCGCCAAGAAATCAGATTTTGAGAGAACTGAACTGCAAAAGGATAAAACAGGTGTTAAGCTCGAGGGTGTTTGTGCTATAAATCCTGTTAACAACACTCAAATTCCGATTTTTATTTCGGACTATGTTCTTATTTCCTACGGTACAGGCGCTATTATGGCGGTGCCGGGACACGACACGCGCGACTGGGAATTTGCTAAAAAATTTGATTTACCGATTATTGAGGTAGTTGCAGGTGGCGATGTAACCAAAGAAGCCTATACCGACTGTAATGAGGGTGTAATGGTAAATTCAGGCTTCCTTACAGGGCTGAGCGTTGAGGATGCTAAAAAAGCAATTCAAAAGTGGCTTACCGAAAAGGGACTCGGTTATGTAAAAACTAACTTTAAATTACGAGACTGGGTATTCTCCCGTCAGCGTTATTGGGGCGAGCCTATCCCAATGGTTTACTGTGAAAAGTGCGGATACGTGCCCCTGCCTGAAAGCGAACTGCCTCTTTTACTTCCTAATGTTGATTCTTATGAGCCTACCGATACGGGTGAATCGCCACTCGCTAAAATTACCGATTGGGTTAATACTAAATGCCCATGCTGCGGCGGCGCGGCTCAGCGAGAAACTGATACTATGCCTCAGTGGGCGGGTTCATCATGGTATTTCTTACGTTATTGCGATCCGCACAATAAGGAGGCACTCGCATCTAAAGAAGCGCTCGAATATTGGGGTCAGGTTGACTGGTATAACGGCGGTATGGAGCATACAACTCTACATCTTCTTTATAGCCGTTTCTGGCATAAATTCCTTTATGATATTGGCGTTGTTCCGAATCCCGAGCCCTATGCTAAGCGTACGAGCCACGGTATGATTTTGGGTGAAAATGGCGAGAAGATGTCTAAGTCTCGCGGAAATGTAGTTAACCCCGATGAGATTGTCCGTGATTACGGTGCCGACACAATGCGTTTATATGAAATGTTTATAGGCGACTTTGAAAAGGCGGCCCCTTGGAGTTCTGCCTCCATAAAGGGTTGTAAGCGCTTCTTAGACCGCATTTGGTCTCTTGCCGACATTATGACAGATGAGGACGGTTACAGAAGCAAAATTGAGACAGAAATGCACAGAACAATTAAAAAGGTTACCGAGGATATTGAAGAACTTAAGATGAACACCGCTATTGCGGCTATGATGGCACTGCTCAATGTGATTGCAGGTACCGGTAAAATCACAAAAGGTGAACTTAAAACCCTTCTCATTCTCTTAAATCCCTTTGCTCCGCACATCACCGAAGAAATGTGGGTAAACGCAGGTTTTGACGGTATGCTCAATGAAACCGTTTGGCCCGAATTTGATGAGGCTAAGTGTGTTGATAGCACCGTAGAAATCGTAGTACAGATTAACGGTAAAATCAGAGCAAGAATTAATATTCCTGTTGATATTTCTTCTGAAGATGCAATAGCGCTTGCCAAAAATGAATCGGCTGTTATAAGTGAATTAGAGGGTAAAAATATTGTTAAGGAAATTTATATTCCTAAAAAACTTATCAACATTGTTGTAAGATGAAATTTTACCCTGCGGCAAATTTCTTGCCGCAGGGTATTTTTTCAAAAAATAGCGGAAATAATAAAGAAAAGTGTTGACAAGAGCAATATAAATTGATATAATATTTAGGCTGTCCAAAATGATCCATTAGCTCAGCTGGCAGAGCACTTGACTTTTAATCAAGGTGTCCGGAGTTCGAATCTCCGATGGGTCACCAAAATACAGAGTACACCAAACGGTGTGCTCTGTATTTTTTTGTTGTTCAAAAACCAAGAATCGAACTCCGCATGAGTTCATCGAACTCGCGGACTGTGAAGTCTCGAGCAGTGCAGTTTTTTCGGTAACACCTGTGGTGTTCGAAAAAACAAATAGCGTAGAGTACCTCCGATAAAACAGAGCCCAAATTACCGCAAAAGCGGTGATTTGGGATTTTTTGATTAATAAAAGAAGCAACCGAGCTCGGTTGCTTCTTTTATTAATCATTGATTACATTATTTCGCTCTCTGAAAAGTAATGATATGCACCAAATACCTGCAAGAGCAACAACTGTGTAAATAATTCTTGCAACTATTGAAGCACTTGAACCGCAAATCCAGGCAACAGTGTCAAATTGGAATAAACCGATGCCGCCCCAGTTGAGTGCGCCGATAATTACGAGAATAAGACAAATACGGTCTAACATAATTTTTTCAACTCCTTTGTGTAATTATTATTAACAAATTTTAAAATAATTATTCCTATATTTTAAAAAAGAGTGTTCCTATTGGAACACTCCTTTTTTGGAAAACTATACTTATTTCATGCTGTTTTCATAAGACTCGATCATTTTCTTAAAAGTGTGTCCCGTACGGCTGTCATTGACAATACCGTTATCGGAGGACTCATTTTCATCCGTTTTTTCAGCATTTTTAATAGATTTATGGCGTTTTCGTAGGGTGGACAAATGTTTCTCAACCGTCTCACCGGAGAAAATCTTTACCGAAATTTCAACAGTACCTTCTTCTATAGGAGTTACATAAATCTTGTCAATATACCTGTTTATGAACGCAGAGTCAATCATATTCTGACTTGCTTCAGTTTCAGCTTTAAGCAAAATATTACGGATCTCTTCAATCTTCTGCTTATATTCGGAGCGTGAGTTGATTTCATACTCAATTTCCTGAATAGCCGAGTAAACTTCGGCGGATTCGTCTGTGATTTGTTTATTCATCTCAATAAAATCTTTGTCATTGATTTGACCTGCAATGTTATATTCAAGCAATTTTGATTTTTTCTTTGAAAGAAAATCAAGTCGGTCTTTGAGCTTTTGAAGTTCACCTGATGAACTGTCTTTTGCTAAAACCTCTGCATACATATTCGTATATTCCTCAATAATTAACTTTGCATCCTCGGCAGTGTCCTTAAACACCTCGTAAAGAACATCTTTGATTTCTTCTTCGTAAATGGTGAAAGAGGGACAGGAGTCTGTACCATTATTGATTTTACCACTACATATCCAACGAGATAACACATTGCCTTTGCGGTCCTTACTATCCTTGCGGTAGTAGAGCTTTCCACAATGGGTGCAGTACATTTTACCGGTCAACAGATTTGGATGATTGCATAGATTCTGCCTATGCTTAACATCACGGCTACGTCTTCTAAGAACAGCGTTGGCTTTTTCCCAAAGTTCTTCGCTAACGATTGCTGGAACAATTTCGCCGGTTTCATCCTTAAACATAACCCATTCCTCAGGCGGTAAGAACTTTTGCTTTTTGGTGAACATATCAATAATCTTCACCTTGTTACCAACATAGTAGCCTTTGTATTTGGGGTTGGAAATGGTGTTAGACATTGTGCTATGGCAGATGCGTTTACCGTTATTGTTGCGGTAACCCTTGTTCCAAAAGATTTCCTCAATCTGTTTCATACTATATTGGTCGGTTGCGTAAAGTTCAAATAATTCACGCACCATCTCTGCTTCTTTTTCGTCAATAACCAACCTTTTGTTGTCCTTACGGTAGCCAAAAATTCGGCTGTTACCAAGGACAACATTTTTCTTTATAGCCTCTTGATGACCAAATTTAATACGGGATGACAATTTGCGAAGTTCATCTTGAGCAATACCTGACATAATGGTTAATCGAAGTTCGCTGTCTTCATCAAGGGTATTGATATTATCGTTCTGAAAAAACACACCAACGCCGTAGGAGAGCAGGTCACGAGTGTATTGAATACTGTCAAGCGTGTTACGGGCAAAACGGGTAATTTCCTTTGTGATAACAAGATCAAAGAGCCCTGCCTTTGCATCACTAATCATATTGTGAAAGTTTTCGCGCTTTTTGGTACTCATACCCGAAAGACCTTCATCAATATATCCCTCGACAAATTCCCAATTGGCATTTTTCTTTATAAAATTGCGGTAATATGATATCTGGTTATCAAGTGAGTTTAACTGCTCGTCCTTTTCGGAAGATACACGGGCATAAAAGGTAACTCGCATCGGTATTTCATATATACTTTTAGTCCTCATCATCTGACGGACAGAATGCACATCCATATTCTTAAATCTCCTCTCAAAATTTTCGTCAATAAATCATTTGTTGTTCATTGTCAAATTACAATATTATATTACCACAAACAAAATTAGAAATCAATACTTTATTGGAAAGCAAATAATTGAAACGATAAAGTTTAACTGTGTTTGTAAACATTTTGTAAATTAGCACTCTTTTACGCAAAGTGCTAATTGACTTTTACTGACTTTTGTGTTATTATAATATTGCCCTGTATGTAGATACAGGGGAGGACGATTGTTGTCAAGACATTTCTGAGAATTATTTCCAGAATGAATGTTTGACTGTCTGACACTTGAACGGTGTCGGTTGTAAAGCATAATGTTGTTATGACACATTCCTCCCACTCAATTATAACATATTTGAGTATTGGACAATTGGATAGCTGGTAAATCAATGACACAAACCGTTAATTCGGTGCCGAGAGTTACCACGTTAAAAAGTATATCCGTCAGCTAAGGAATGCTATCCTCCATGCTGATGGATATTTCCAATTTTAAGGAGAAATAATGGATTTAGAATTATGGTTATCAGACCAACGGACAATTGAAAAGAGTAAAAAATACTATGCCCATTTTGATTTTAGGACAAGTATAGATGTACAAAAAGAGTATATTACTAATCCGGATAATATAGCAAAGCATAGTTTTTATCCGTTTATTCATTATGAAAAAAGCATGGTGAAGTTTAATAAAAATAATGGTAAGAAAACTAAAGTTAGAGATATATGCTATGCTTCACACATTGATACTTGTATTTTTCAATACTATGGTTTCTTATTGAACGAGTTGTACAACGAAAAAATCAATCAACTTGGAACTTCAATGGTGTCTGTAGCATATCGCACTGATTTACATAAAAATAATATTCATTTTGCTAAAAAGGCAATCGATTTTATTCGTAAATCTGGTCCTTGCTATATTATGATTGGAGATTTCACTAATTTTTTTGATAATCTTGACCATAGGTATTTAAAAGAGCGTTGGTGTGAACTTTTGGAAACCAACAATTTGCCAGAAGATCACTATGCAATCTTTAAAAATATAACACGGTATAATAAATGGGAACTAACTGATTTACTGGAACTGAATAATTTAGAAGATACGGTTTCGGGTAGACGAGAATTGAATTCTAAAAATTTAGTTCTTTCCAAAGAATTATATAAAAAGTACAGAAACCACATTGTCAAAAACAATGCTGGTTATGGTATTCCGCAAGGTTCTCCGATTAGCGGATTGTTAGCAAATCTTTATATGCTTGACATTGACAAACAAATTAATGATTATGTATCATCACTTAGCGGTTTATATATGAGGTACAGCGATGATTTTATTGTGGTTATCCCTAAATCAGAATCTGCAAAGATAGTGTTTGATGGTGTCAAAAGTATAATCAAAATTGCTCCCAGATTAGAATTACAGCCAGAAAAGACTCAGTATTTCAAATTTGAGAACAACGAGATAGCTAATTGTGGCAACGAATTTGATAATTCTGCAGATTGTAGCAATCAATTTATGAATTTTTTGGGTTTTACTTTTGATGGTCACAAGGTCAGAATAAGAGCAAAAACTACTACTAAATATTATTACCGAATGTATAGCAAGGCTAAAACTATTGCTAAAAATGGTGGATATTCTTACAAAGGCAGAAGAATAAGCAAAAAGAATTTGTATAAAGGATATTCTATTCGAGGAGCCTTTTGTAAACGAGGTAATTTTATTAGTTATGTTGAACGCTCAAAAGGTGTTTTCGGCAACGACGAAGCAATCGACCGTGATACAAAAAGGCATATGCAAAAAATTAATAAGGCCTTAAATAGTTGAAAATATATTAAAACAGCGTCCTTTTAAGAATAGAATGGACGCTGTTCTCTTTATTTAATTGAAACAATGCAAAATTTTTTAATGTGTTTTAATCCCCTTATAGATGTAGTTCGGCTTTGAGTAAAGATAAGTGCCGTTTGCATTTGCTTCTACAAGATTACTTATAAACTCATCATATTCTTGTTTTGTGAGCACTCCAGTGTTTTTACCTTCTACCCAGTCGGTTGTTTCTCCAACAAGCCAGCCGATATTTTTGCTAAATTCATAACCGAACATACCCTCTTTGTATTCGGTTTCAATAACGTTGTGAACACATATACTGCTTTCAAAAAATCCGGAGTTATTAAATACTCCATAAACCCTTCTGCCCATCCAACCATCAAGGTCATCCATCCAGCCTTGTTTTGTTACAGCGTATGCGTGTATGCATTTGGTAATCAAATCTTGATTTTCACCGTTATAAACAACGCTGTCAAAATCAGCGTGTACACATATTACCGTGCCGCCAGGCTTCAAAATCCTGTTAATTTCACTTACAAAAGTGTCTTTGTCACTAATACATTCAAGCAAATCTTTGGTTAATACCAAATCAAACGTATTATCAGGAAAATCAAGCTTTCCTGCACAGTTCATAATTTTAAGCTCTACAGGTGCGCTGTACGGAATAACATCAAAATTCCTATCAGTTACATCTACACCGATTGCCTTTATAACTTTTCCGGGAAACTCATTTATAATTCCGTTAAGATAGCCTGCATTCCTACATCCTAAATCCACAATGGCAGCGTTATCGGGCAAGTTTATCAGTTCATATATTGCCTCGTTTAGTGATGATTTGTTTATTTTCATAATAATTCTCCTTAAAATTAAAAATACTGTTGATAGCTTTTGTGCCGTCAACAGTACAATAAAAAGTTAAGTTTCTTTTCATCATTCGTTTAGGCACAAAGCGAAATAAGCCTGTACCTAAATCAGATACAAGCGTTCATCGTTTGCGTCGAATGATGATAGAGAACATAACCTCAACCTCCATTTTAATTTACTTAATAATAACATCCACAGAAACCTATGTCAAGTGAAGAACTTTATTATTTAAATTTGGATAAAACTAATTGTAAATTAGATAACGATTGACCGTTGTATATAATACAAAAATATGGTAAAATAAAACATAATTATAAATGAATTTAAGGTGTGTTATATGAGAGAACCCTATCAAATATTATCAATTCCATATCGTATCGTTGACGGTACACCTTTGTTCTGTATCTTTCGCAGAGCAGATAGTAGTTATTGGCAGTTTATTGCCGGTGGCGGAGAAAATGGAGAAACACCGATTGAAGCCGCCAAAAGAGAAACAATAGAAGAAATTGGGGTTGATCCTATAAACATCAAGCAACTCACTTGTATTGCATATGTTCCGGCAGAAGTTATTGCTGAAAGCAGACGTCAACATTGGGGCAAAAACACTCACGTAATCCCCGAGTATTCATTTGCCTTTGAGTGTAATTTAGAACCCACGCTATCAAATGAACATACTAAATATAAATGGGTTACATATGATGAGGGGCGAAAGCTATTAAAATGGGATTCTAACAAGGTTGCCATGTATGAAATTAAATGTATCTTGGAGAATAGAGAATGATTGGGTTAAAACGAGGAACTGTAAAACTGTGTGAACACGAAAAAGAATGGGAAATTGAAGCTCAGAATACAATTTCTCGTTTGAAGAAGATTTTAGGTAATGTTGCTAATGATATTCAGCACGTAGGAAGCACCGCTATTCCCTCTATAAAAGCAAAACCTATAATTGATATTGCGGTAGCAGTTGATGACTTTAATGATGTTCTTGATCTTGAAAAGGAACTAAAAGACAAAGGCTTTTATTACAGACCACAAGTAGATCTTGGAGAGCAGTTATTATTTGCTTCTGGCAGTCTTTATGAAGGTGCAGGAGATTTGCAAACCCATTTTATCCACGTTGTCCGCTCTGGCAGTATGGACTGGATAAACTACATAAATTTTAGAGATTACCTTAACCGCACACCGTCAGTTGCAAAAGAGTATGAAGAACTAAAGGTATCCCTTGCTCTGCAAGCACCCATTGATAGTGGCAGAGAAAAGTATCTCAAGGGCAAACACGATTTTATCGTTTATACTTTGAGAAAAGCACTTGTAAAATCATATCTTGGCAGGACGGTAGATATTAAAATCGACCGTCCGATAGGTTATGTACATAAGAAAGAAAACTATAGTTTAACTTATCCCATCAATTACGGGTATATACCCGGTGTTATCGGTGGTGATGGTGAGGAACTTGATGTTTACTTGCTCGGTGTGGATGAACCTGTAACTGAATATAGTGCTAAAATCATTGGCATTGCTCACCGCGAAGATGATGTTGAGGACAAGCTCATTGCAGCACCTGCCAATATAATCTTTTACCAAAACGAAATTGCAGAGGCTATTCACTTTCAAGAACAGTATTATAAAACAACTGTTGAATCCATATACGAAAAATCCGCAGGTGCAGTTGTTTATACTGTATCAGATGATAAGATTAAATATCTGCTTATCAAGTCGCAAAATGGGGATATCGGTTTCCCTAAAGGACATATTGAACAAGGTGAAAACGAAGAAGCTGCTGCATTGCGTGAGATTTATGAGGAAACATCCATTAAGGCGGAACTTACGGGTGATTTCAAAGCTAAAATTGAATACACCATGCCAAATGGTAAAAGTAAAACCGTAATATATTTTACAGCGGTGTATGCTAATCAAATGCCCAAGCATAATGATGGCTTTGAGCATAACGAATATATGTTGCTTGAATATGATGTTGCTTTAAAGTCACTGACTTTTGAAAATTCGAAAGAGATATTGACCAAAGTAAATGAATTTATAAATAATTGTAAGGATTAAAAATATGAATAACCGCATCATAAATGACATAACAAACTTCATATTTATTGAGGACAAACCGCAAAAGGTGGATGCTATTTTTCTGCCCGGTGGCTCACACCCTGAGCAACCTGAATATGCTGCCGAGCTTTATCGCAAGGGATATGCAAAGTGGCTTATTCCGTCAGGTGGAGTTAGCGTTAAACGAGATAAGTGGCCCGGCGTTCGCTCAAAGGCAGATATATATTGTGGCGATTATCAATCTGATTGTGAGTTCTTTACAGATGTATTTGTTAAAAACGGTGTGCCTGCGGATGCGATCGTTGGAGAAGATAAGTCGGGTCATACTCGTGATAACGCTTTTCTATCTCGAAAGCTTGTTGACGAAAATGGGTTAGAGATAAATACGGCAATTATAGTTTGCAAAGCTTTTCACGCACGTAGATGTCTTATGCTTTATCAGATGGCTTTTCCCGATACAACGTTTTATGTTTGTCCTGTTGTATGTATGGGAATAACCAAAGATAATTGGTATAAATCCGAACAAGGTATTGACCGTGTGCTTGGTGAACTTGCTCGTTGCGGCAACCAATTTGTCGGGGATATTAAGGAGTATTTGTTATGATTCACTATATGAATCTTGTTCCAACTGCTTTTGTGAAAATTGCAGATGGTAGTAAAACAATTGAACTCAGGCACAATGATGAGAAACGGCAACGAATCAATGTTGAAGATACTGCTGTTTTTCGCTGTTCCTCAACTAAAGATATCATCACAGCACAGGTTTCTGGACTACATAAATTCTCTGATTTTAAAGAATTGTACAATGCTTTGCCACTTGAAAAGTGCGGCTATACAGTTGCCGAACTTGATACTGCTCATTACACCGATATGGAACAGTATTACACCAAAGAGCAAATCAAAAAATATGGTGCTTTAGGTATAGAACTTTGCAATGTATCTTCAATCTGTGGCGTTAAAGAAATAATAACTGAACCTGAAATATTGAAATTACTTGCACCGAGCGTATTTAATCCCACAGAAGAACGGTTACTGAACAGAGCAAAGAAATACGGGGAAGATGAAAACACTAATATCTATGCATATAAAGATAATGGTGAACACAAAGGGATTGTAGTTTTTGAAATTTTAAATAACTCAGCAACCATACTTGATATTGCCGTAAAACCTGAATATCAAGGTCAAGGGATTGGCAGTAAACTTATTGATTTTATATTTAATAGTTTTAATGTTGATAGTATTATCGCTGAAACCGATGACGATGCTATTGAATTTTATAAAAAGTATGGATTTACTGTTGCTGACACAAAGGTTAAATTTGATGTTAAGAGATATTCAATAATTAAGGAAAGAACTAAATGAATAAACTACTTATTGTTGATGGCAGTAATCTGCTATTTCAAATGTTTTTCGGTATGCCTGCAAGGATCGTAAACGAGCACGGCAAAGCAATTCAAGGTACTCTTGGTTTTGTCGGTGCGTTACTAAAAATCATACGAAAAACCGAGCCAACACACATTGTCGTGATATTTGATGGCGAACACGAAAACGATCGCTCAACTCTCGACTCTGATTATAAAGCAAACAGGGTGGATTATAGCGAAACACTGGAAGAAGAAACGCCTTTTTCACAGTTACCTGATGTATATGCAGCACTTAACTATCTTGGTATAAAGCACACCGAAACAATCACTTATGAAACCGATGATTTGATTGCCAGTTATGCTTTGACTTATGGGCAAGAAAATGAAATAGTCATTTCATCATTTGATAGCGACTTCTTTCAGCTTATAACAGATAAAGTGTTGGTACTCCGGTATCGTGGTGATAAAACCGCTATATGCACACCAGAATACATAAAAGACAAATTTAGCATTACACCTTTTCAATATGCTGAGTTCAAAGCACTCACGGGTGATGCTGCAGATAATATTAAAGGAGCAGACAAGGTCGGCCCGAAAACGGCAACTTTGTTGCTCAATGAGTTTGGCTCTCTTGAGAACATAATTACAAATGCAGATGGGATAAAGAAACCATCAATTAAACAATCTATAATCAGGAATGCCGAGAAGTTAAGAACGAATTATAAGATTATCAAGCTCGATAATTCGGCGCCGTTGCCGTTCGCCATGAGCGAGCTTGCGTATAACTTTACTGGAATAACCACAAACGAAGTTTTGAAAGGTGTGGGCTTAAAGTGAAACTCATTCTTTCGTCTTGCGACTTTCGTAACGACAATGCAAAGAAAACAATAATTGATAATATGAGCAAACCAATAGAACAATGCAAACTGTTATTTATTCCTAATGAAAAAGCAACGTATGAAGTTATACACAGCGAAAAGTACTATTTAAGGATGCAAGAGTTTGGCTTTGCAAGAGATAATATCAAAATTTTCGATTATTACAATGCACAGCAGTTTATCAATCTTGATTTAGATGTTATTTACATAAGTGGTGGAAATACATTTGCAACATTAAAGCGGATAAAAGATTGTGACTTTGATAAACAAATCATACGCTATTTGAAATCAGGCGTTCTCTACATAGGTGGAAGTGCGGGAGCGCATATTGTCACACAGAATATTGAACATATTGCGGCTTTTGATTCTATTCCTGATGGTATGAACGATTTTAACGGATTAGGATTGTTTGATGGCGTTTTTATCTGTCATTATACTGAGGAACGAAAGGCGCTGTATGATAAACTTAAAGCAGAAAGCAAATACAAGGTATATGCTTTAAAAGATGATGAATCGTTGGTTGTGAATACTATAGCAGATGATGTGGTTCGACACTACGATTTATTGATAGACGAAAATAATGACCCTGTACACGATCCAAAACCTTTACAGAATTATATGGATAAATGGGACGGACAAGTTTTCATTGATAAAATGGAACTTAATAAAGATAAATCTGTTCTCGAAATCGGTGTAGGAACCGGCAGACTGGCTGTTCGCGTAGCCCCTTTATGTGGTGAGTTCTATGGTGTGGATATTTCCCCTAAGACCATCGAACGTGCCAAAGATAACCTTGCCAAGCTTGAGAATGTCAGTCTGACTTGTGCTGATTTCCTTTCTTATGAATTCGGTCGCACTTTTGACGTCGTTTATTCCTCTCTGACCTTTATGTACATTGAGGATAAGCAGAAAGCAATAAACAAAGTAGCAACCTTACTAGAAGTCGGCGGAAAATTCGTTCTGTCAATCGATAAAAACCAAGACAGTTTTATTGACACCGGAACGAGAAAAATTACAGTATTTCCAGATGCACCTGCCGAAATACAATCTTATATCGCAGATTCAGGATTATTACTACTCGAACATTATGAAACAGAGTTTGCAACAGTTTTTCTGGCTCAAAAGCAACCGACTATACTCAGCACATAAAATCGGGAAATAAAAATCGCCTTTTGATAGAATATAGGCAGACAAGGAGGGCTAGTATGGATTGGATTATTGGAATGCAGAAAGCGATTGACTATATTGAGAATCATTTGACCGAAAAAATTGATTACGATATGGTTGCAGCACAAAGCTTTTCATCAAGCTATCACTTTCAGCGTGTATTCAGTATTCTTTGCGGTTTCACCATCGGCGAGTATATTCGGAATCGCAGACTTTCGCTTGCCGGTTCTGAACTTGCAACAACAGATGCAAAGGTTATTGACGTTGCGTTAAAGTACGGCTATGAAAGTCCGGACAGCTTTGCAAAAGCATTCCAAAAGTTCCACGGTATATTGCCGTCGCAGGCTCGAAATAACGGTAGTATGCTGAAATCCTATTCCCGTCTTGTACTGAAATTTTCTTTGGAAGGCGGTAAACCTATGAATTACAGAATTGAAAAGAAGCCGGAAATGATTTTGACTGGATATAAAGCTCATTTCACCGGTGTACCCTATGGCAAGGACAGAGAGCGTCAGGAGGAACAACTTTTTGTGACGACGCGAGGAAAACAGTGGTTCCTTCGTGGCGCATCACGAAACATTGATGCACATTGCGTTATCACCAATATCACAGATGAAGGTTATGACTATTATTACTGCCATTTATTAGACAGCTGGGAAAGAGATAATCTTTACAACAAAGACGTTACCGGCGTTGATTTTGTTGAAGACTTGGGTTTGGAAAACGTTGTTATCCCTGAAACTACTTATGTTGTTTTTGAAACTAACGATGTCAAAAGCCCCATTTGTGATTATTTTGATCTGCTGAATTTGAGGATTCAGATTCTAACTGAGTGGATGCCGGAAATGGGTTTCCAACTCAAAAACGCCCCTGAACTTGCAGTCTATCATTGGCTACCGAAGGCAGAACGTAACGTTCAGATTTGGATGCCGATAGAGAAAGTAAAATAACCATTATGCCGCCTGTGTTATGTGGGCGGCATTTCCACGATAAACTATCCAACTGGAAGTTGGATGAAATCCGAACTCATCAAACTGATGCGTCATTGTTTTTAGAGCTGCGGATCCGTACAATATAATTGTAGCTACGAAAAAACAAATGCGAGGTGCTTATATGATTACAATTAAAATCAATGAACAGATCGCCTTTCTCAGAAAACAGAAAGGTCTTACGCAAGAAGAACTAGCCAACGCTCTTGGCGTAACCAATCAAGCAGTCTCTAAATGGGAGTCAGCACAGTGCTGCCCGGATATCCAGCTCCTGCCCGACATCGCAAAACTCTTTGATGTTTCGGTGGATGAGCTTCTGGGGTATACTCCTGTTTCTACGACAGAAGATATTGTCCTTGCTATTCGCAAACGCATAGAGTCCTTGCCGAAGGGCGAAGATTTTGACTTTACCTTTAGAATGGCTGCAGCTCTTCACACGATTATTCTGTCCAAAGGAATGACCGCTGATAATATGAATCCAGGATGGGATACAGAAGATGTTATTGAACATGCCGGCAATGCAGAATGGGGCTATTCTTGCTGTAATATTCCGGAGATAACAACAACGATGAGGCACGGAGCTGTGTTCTTCTCAAACAATAGGAACTTAACTCTGATAAATACTGATGTTCGGCGAATCGTAGCAATGATCAAGCCATTTAGTGATGTAAAGAACTTGAAGGTTGCCACAGCCCTTTACCAGTTGACTATCCATTCCGAAGATGCCTATACAACCGTTGCTCAGATCAGCGATAAGTCTGGGGTATCTCCTGAAAAAGTGCAGGATTGTCTTGAGAACGATTTGTCACAATTTATTCTCGAAAAAGAAGGTCCGGAAAGTCAGTTCCGCTTTGAAGGAATGTATATGAATATCCTTCCGATTATCTCTCTTTTCGATTTCAAATAATTTTTCAAAAAGTTCCAACCTTTTCAGATTCGGGTGTCTATATAGGTGAAAGCTTTCAATGAGGTGCAAACAAGTGAACAGACAAGACGTAGAGAAAACTATAACTGAATACCTGAAGCCCATATTCGGATTTGCTCTGAAGAGGTGTAAAAGCATTCACGATGCAGAGGATCTGTCGCAAGAGATAGCAATAAGAGCGTTCCGTGCGCTCCTTATTAAGGACGACGTTGCAGACATGGGAAAGTTCATCTGGACCGTTGCTCATAACACGCTCAGCAACTATTATCGTGATGCTGCAAAAAGCATGGTCGGTGTTTCTATTGATGAGGTTGCAGAGCTGACCGCAGATCCGTACTCTGAACTGGACGCCGACGACAATCGTGACGCCATCCATCGTCTCCAGACTGAGATCGCATACCTTTCAAAGCTACAAAGAAGAATAGTGATTGCGTATTATTTTGAGAATCGCAAGCAGGCAGATATTGCTCGGGAACTGGGTATTCCTCTCGGTACTGTCAAGTGGCACTTGTTTGAAGCTAAAAAAGAATTGAAACGAGGTATGGATACGATGAGAAAAGCAAGTGAACTCAAGTTTAACCCTATTAAATTCCACTCCTATGGCATCAACGGTTCCGTAGGTAAAAAGTCTCCCGACGAGTTTTTCCGTTCCACACTGGCCCAGAATATCTGCTACTGTGTGCGTAATACGGCAAAGACCATTAACGAAATTGCCGATGACCTGGGTGTTTCACCTGTGTATGTGGAAACAGAAGTCGAATTCCTTGAGGAATACGGATTCCTGCAGGCACAGAAAGATAAGTACATTATCAACTTCATCATCAGCGAGCCGACTGCAGAACTGCTTACCATGCAGAACGATATGTACAAGCGTGCTGCTGAGCTGTTTGCGAACGATCTGTATGATGAGCTGACCTCTTCCGGCATTCTTGACGATCCGGACATCTTATGTGGTCAAACTGACGCTCCCATCTCCTTGACTGAGTTGCCTAAAGCGGACCGTAATTTCATCCTGTGGACATTGATTCCTTATATTGCCGCTTATTCCGGTGAGAAACTGATGGATAAGAAAATAACTTTTGGCGAGGCTGCAACAATGCGTCCCGACGGTGGACATTACATTTTCCACGCATCGGTTGTACCGGATAATATGGTTTTGCCTGATGATTATGTGTATATGAAGAACTGGTGCGGCCCTTTGTGGAATGGCAATGACAAGCAACTAATGTTTCAAATTGATTCTCAGTGGTCTGACAGACCCTCTATTAAGGAAAGAAACTTTCCGAATGAGTGTGAAAAGGTTATAACTTTCTACAATTTTGAAGATGATAATGGCTTATCAAAACACGATTACGCTTGGCTTGCAGAACGTGGTTATATCAAAACCAATGGCGATTATGACGGACACTTCAAATCCGCATGGCAAATCGTAGTTTTGGCAAGCGATGAAATTCGTGATAAACTTCTTGCCATCGGAGAGCGTATTAAAGAAAAGTACCAGACTGAATTTGATGCGCTAAAGGCGCCTTATGCCGAGGCTGTACTGGAATCGGTTCCTGCACACCTTAGAAAGGTAGAAGCATATGAGCTGCAGTTCGTATTTCATGCAGATGGCTGGTTCTTGGTACACTGTATTACAACACTCCTTAATAACGGCAAACTGAAGGAGCCTACCGAAGGCCAGAGAAAATCCTTAACCACACTGATTGCTAATGTATAAGTAAAATGCCGCCTGCGGTAAGCGGGCGGCATTTTAAACTGTGTGTTACAAAGATTAATGTACATAAAATTTTAAAAAGACCAAAAACGGTATCAAAATGTATATAAAAAGACCAAAACTGATATTAAAACGACCACTTTTCCGCTTGTAATCGCTTCTAATCGCGCGTAATCGCAAATAAGAGACCAATAAGCAATTTGACAAGGTGAATTTTATACTGTATAATATATACGAGCTTTAAAATAATGAAGGAGTTATTCAAATAATACATTGAACCCAGAAGGTTAAGTGTATTGGTATGCTCTTTCGTAAAGCTTACGATAAAGCAAACAAAGACACTTATCTTTCGTGATAGGTGTCTTTCTTTGTTTTATGGTGATTTGGTTTCCTCTAAACGAGGTTCAAATATATCCCACTTATATGTTCTAAATTGGCATGTAGTGGAGTTAAGAAGGAGTGTTTTAAATTTTGGTAATTGAAACACGGGAAGTTAGTTGCGCCAAAGATTTGGTGCCGAGTACAGCAGTCTGAGTTCTGCGGCAGACTGTGAATCACCAGCAGAAAACCTTTAAAGTCGGGTTAGGCTTCATCAGCCGATGCTCTAAGGCTGATTATCCGTAGGACCGAAGAAGTGGAAATACGGAACTAAAGAGCCATCACGGTTTTGGCAGCGGACAGGGTGATATATGGTAGATAGGCGATACATTTTTAATCGACCTATTACGTTGCTCGGTTTTATGATTTCCGCAAAAAATCAGAACCCACTTTCACGCAGTGGTCTGAAGAATGAGAGTAGGAAAAGCCGTGATATACAAAGCCCTTCACAAAGGCAATGTGAATTTAAGTTGATGGCAAATGAGCGGTCAACTTCTGTGCGGATAGCAGAGCCGTTACGAAATGTAGAATTGTTCGACTGCAAAACTGTTTCACTTATTACAGCGTTTATTAACTAAAATAAGTGTATAGCTTTGACAAGGGTTCCTGCCGAAGTTATTGACGAAAATTAT
The DNA here is from genome assembly GCA_045646145.1 of Acutalibacteraceae bacterium. Taxonomy (GTDB): domain Bacteria; phylum Bacillota; class Clostridia; order Oscillospirales; family Acutalibacteraceae; genus SIG565. The sequence continues at coordinate 39,789 of JAZRKE010000040.1, forward strand.
GGAATCCACGACGTTTGAGAGTTTCGTCGGTAAATAAAACTGCTTAAGCGGTGGTGCTACCGTCCATTAAGGGAATTCTCCAGCCCTTACGGGAATAGCATACGAAGTTTCCGGGATTTAATCGTAGTTTAAATACTAAATGAAAATCCCCGCCGAACGAGTTGTTTAGTCTCGGCAGGGCTGAAATGCCTTGCACTCGGCGTAGCGTCAGCAAGCAATACAAGGTTGTTTGCACTCTTGAATTTCAAGAGAACACGCACGGAAAATCTATTAATCTTGCGATGAAAGCAAAATAGATTAAGCCAAGTACTAACCTTATTTTACAGCAGAATACCAGAAAAGAACTTTCGCTTTGGGATGATTTATGACTGTCTCTTTGAGAGTGTATGATTTACTTTTCGAGAGCGAGTTGCACCTGCTAAACAAACCTTCGGCTCTCTGCAAGTTGTCATTCGTGTAATGAATGACAAGCTGCAGGAAGCCGAAGAAAGTAACGAAGAACTTCAAGAAGCAGGTGCTATGACTATCATTTCTATGATGATAGATGATTGTCCTTTAGAAATGATTTATGACTCTCTTTTTGGGAGCCGAGCCGTTTCTATTGGACGATAGTCAGATAGAAACGGCTCGGAGACGCAGTCGGAGAGCCGAGATTAGCAGGGCATAATACCCCGCGTCAAAGAAGAATCAGTAAGAAATGGAAGTTTGCAGAGACCTTTGACAGTGGGTGTATTATGCCCTGCGGACTTTCCTTTTAAGAGCCATATAGGTTAATGATAGATTTATTATAGATATCATTAAATGATGATAGTTTGTATTTATGATGTTACTAAATATGGCTCTTGTATGATTGATGATTTACTTTTCGATATGTTTGATGATTATAATTTCGATATGTTCTATGATTATAGTTTCGAGAGAATATTTCGAAATTACTTTCATTTTCTGCAAAAAAGGATTGTGCTGACCGTCCGTTTGAGATTACTTACTTTTCGATATCAGGTCAGCACAATCTATAAAAGCAATTTTTGATGCTCCACGGTTTGAGATGATATATGACTTTCATTTGCAAATGAGCAGAAAAACTTTCG
>JAZRKE010000041.1:0-2761 GCA_045646145.1 Acutalibacteraceae bacterium
AATATCGAACCAAAAACTACAACAAGGTGCTTGACTTTATATATCAGCAAACCAATGAATTACGGGTGGGTAAAAAAGAAAACGGAGAGAGTTTTTCAACTTTCTCCGTTTCAGTACCCCATAACGAAATTTTCTCGAACAAGTTTTTAGAGGATTTGGAGAAGATTTGGGAGTTGCGTTACTATATACCAGACCCAAATAAACTTGAATATGCCAACTGTGATTGCGCTCCATCATTACGCTATAAAGGCGAAAACTTACAAGGTTGGTAATGGTATCAAAAAATCCTTATTTAATTTGGGAAAAATTGAAAAAGCAATTATATTTGTATATATAATTAAAAATTATGAATACTTACGTTTTAAATTTTAAAGGTTATTGGTTAGACTCCAATAGGAATAATATTCCAGCTGTATCAGGAATATATATGGTATATAGAGGCATATACAATAGTGTAAACAACAAAGTGAAACTGAATGAAATTTTATATATAGGCCAAGCCAATAATTTGCAAGAGCGTCATAAAAATCATGATAAAAGAGAACTCTTTTTAAAAGAGTGTAATAAATCTTTAAATGAAACTTTGTGTTATGCAATTGCAGAAGTCAGTCAAAAAGATTTAGATATTGTTGAGAATGCTTTAATATATATACAAAAGCCAAAACTAAATGACAAAAATAAAGAATCTTTTAATTTCTTTATGTCTAGATTTATATTTAATGGGAATTGTTTATTATTAAATGATAATGATGTTATTCTAAGATAAGAAGAAAATTCAAAATCTTGTGATTTTAACACAAAATAAACTTTGTTTTGAAACAAAATAGCAAAATTACTTGTTTGTTTCAAAACAAAGTCCTATTTTTGCATAGGCCTTTTATATACATTTTTTTAAAAATAAAAGATATTTAGTTATGAGCAATTTAATAAAAGGACTTATTGAGTATCTTAATAATGCAACGCCTGAGCAACTTGAGAAAGACAGATTGTATTATCAAAAATATAGTTCTGTTGGCCCAATTGTTGACGAGTTCATTTGTGAGAAATTGGGAAATCTTAATTATAAGTTTAACACAAAGAATCCAGAATTTTATCTGGATTTTTTATTTTAATACTACAATATGGAAAAAGCGTCATTTTCTTTTAAAAACTATCGTTTTGAAAAAGCATCTATTGATATAAAAGGCATATCAACGGATTCTAGTGTAGACTTTAAATTCTTGCCCAAAGGAGTATATAACCAAGAAACGAAAACATTCTATCTACATCTTGCTTTTATCGCTAACTCAGACAATGGCAAGGTTAAAAAGGAAATAATAAACATTGAGTGTGATGCGGAATTTGAATTTAACATAGCATTATCATTTGATGCAATTCCAAGTTATTTTTATCCCAACAGTATTGCAATTTTATTCCCATATATTCGTTCATTTATCAGCACAATAACACTACAAGCGAATATGCCAGCCATCATATTGCCAACAATGAACTTAACAAACCTACAAAATGAATTGAAAGACAATACTACTATTTGCCAATCACATGTTGAGTAACTTATACCAAACGCTTGAATACAGAAATAATAACGACTACATAGAAAAGGACGGTCCATTTCCATGCACACATTCTAATGCTTGGTTAGGAGATGGATATTATTTTTGGGATACATTTATAAATCATGCACATTTGTGGGGAATAAATTCCTATAAGCAAAATGGCTATGTTATTTGTAAGTCAATTATTGATTTGCAAAATTTAAATATTTTTGACTTGGACTCACCTCAACAATTGTTGGTAATAAAAGAAGTTAGAGATATTTTAAAGTCTAAATATCCAAATGAAACAATAACAGTCCCTTACATTATAAATTACCTAAAAGATAATGTGGCAGAATTCAACTATAATGCTGTAAGAGCAAGGGGTATTACAGAGAATAACTTCAATAACTCAAAAAGGTTTATAAAGTACAATCCTCAAAAACGTTCATTTCTTGACTTAACCCCTCAAATTCAAATATGCATTCTTGATAAAAAAGTAATTGGAGAAAATAATTTTAAGATTATTCACGAAAAACCTTCAATATCGCCTATAAATATATAATAAGCACCCTAGGGTGCTTATTTTTTTATCTATGTAACCTCTTTTGCTTACCAAATATCATTTATAGTAGTATAGGTGAAAACAGATTTCCATTTTGGTGCAAAAAATATTTTTTAAAAAAAGTTACTTACTATTTACTCTTTTTCTACTTATGCTACTATTTATATATAAACACATAATAATATGAGAAAATTTAGAGAATTAAATGCTGATACCAAACAGCGTATCAGTCAAGCCCTCAAAGGGCGTGGTTTAACAGATAACCACAAACAAGCTATTAGCGATGGCATGAAAGCTTATTGGGCAACAATTCCTAATAAACCAAGTGAAAATAACGAGAGTAAAAAACTTTTTAATGATGAAAAGAGTATGTAAAAGACCTGTAATGATTGATGCTTTTACTGTTTGCTGTCAAGTGGAAAACAGTGTTTTGTTCGACAAGATTGCTTCGCTTGAATTTTGCGAAAGCATGGAATTTGAAAATTTTTCCTTAACCCGTATAGATGGGCGTTACTATAAACATGTGAACACTATTACCTACAACGACTGCGGTGAAATGAACACCTTTGGACAGTTGAAGTTTGGTCTTAACAATGGTAGTGATGAGGCTAACGCCCATGATAATGGGAAAACCAAGGTATGGATAGCGGTTGATAACACC
>JAZRKE010000042.1:0-4687 GCA_045646145.1 Acutalibacteraceae bacterium
TATCATTTTTTAGGGACGGTTGGTGTAAAAGCCAGCCGTCTTTTTTTGTTAAAAAATTTTTTAACCCTGACAAAAACTGTCAGGGTTAACATTTATAATGAGGTTACAGTTGTAAGAAATCGGGGCCCGATTTCAAAAAAACAGTTACATTTTAATCAAAAAAATAAAATTATAAGGAGGTAAATAAAATGACAACTATTTTCGGTGTTAGTTCAGCTACATCACTGAGTAAAAAGCTGAAGAACGGTTATACAATGTATGACTGGGTAAAAAGACAAAAGTGCTTTCCTGCCTTTTGCATGAGAACACTCTGTGGTGAGGGAAAAGTTACTGCTGAGGAAATTGAGTTCTTAAAAGAAAAGGATTGCAAAATCGGTTTGGTGATTCGAGACCTTACTGAAGCACAGGTTTCTGGCGTTAACGGTACAGAACAGGCGTTAAAAGCAGTAGAGGCTGCAAAGGAGTTAGGAGTTCCTCAGAATATCGGTATTGCACTGTTTGCAGAAATTAAGCCTGAATGGAGTGTAAATCACAACTGGATGATTTCTTTTGCGCAGACTATCTGTGCAAACGGTTATGTACCGGGCTTTATCGGTAATACCGATTCATCCAAGAACTTTAACTTTGACCGTCAGTGCAGTCATTTTGTACAGGCAACAAAGGATGTAAATTGCCTTGGTGCTGTCTTTATGGCAACCGAGCCTAAGCTTGATAGCGAGCCCCAAGAATGGACACCCTATTGTCCATCAGCATTAGAGCCTGAGGATATTAGTCTTTGGTGCTGTGGCACTACTACCTTTGATTTTACCCATGTAGAAGATGTATACGCTAAGGACGAAAAAGTTCTTGTAAATATGTGGTAAAGGAGGTGTAATATAAATGAACAAGAAACAGTATAATAATGTAATCGACTATACATTAAAGCACGAGCAGACTGATAATTCACTTAGCACTGCAAGAGCCATATTTGATAATATGGGTGTTGCCTTACCGCAGGGTGATATTAAGACGGTTTATGAAACCATTAAAACTGATAACTATATGGGTTGGAAGTCTTGCACTATGAAAGAAGCGCAAGCTGCAGCAGACAAAGGTATAGCCTCAATTGGTATTAATGAGGATAGAATTGTTGTTCTTTCGGCAACAGATGAAGAACAGCCTGTAGCACAGACCGCATCGGTTATGACCATTGACGAAAACACTTCGGCGTATGCGGTTGAAGGTATGCGATATTATTCGTATAGCTATGGTACGACAACCTGCTGTGCTATTCAACAAAAGCTTAAAACTCTTATAGAGTGGGCTATCGGCGCAGAGGGCAAGAATCTTCAACAGTGTAGTGAGTATTTTAACGTGCCAAATCCGGGCTTCGGTTGGTGTGCTTGGTTTGTAAGGCAGTGTGCTACAAAAGCGGGTTTGGATTTTGGAAACTCTAATGTGCCAACTGGATTGAACGGTTTGCTTGGAAATGTAGATTTTACAAGTCAAAACAAACCTAAGGTCGGGGATCTGGCATTTATTATTAATGATGGTGCAACTTCAATAGGACATATAGGAATTGTTGTTTCTATTAGAGATGGTAAGATTGAAACTATGGAGGGGAATATGTCCGGCAGTACAAATACCAGCATTGTAAAAAGTGGTAAATACGATTATGACACTGGAAATGGAGGCAGTTGGGGTACTATTGCTAAAATTGGGAAAAATAGCTAATAAATTTTAAAATAATTCTTTCTAATTGCACAGGTCCGGTAAAAAATGGACAAAAACAGCCTCCTATTGTAGAATAAAAATACCATAGGAGGTTTTGTTATGTTAAAGATAACTATTCTAAAGATATAGTAAAAGATGATTTTGAACGATGATTTTTTAAAATAATTCTCAACTCTACAATGAAACTATAGTCAAAACTAATTAATTAAACATATCTGATCAATTAAAAAAGAGGATGTTTAAGTATTCAAAACTTAAAATATCCTCTTTTTTAAATTCTTAGTTAATAATTAGGTGCGTTGTTGGTTATCTCATAATTTTCTAAAATATATGAAAAATCCTCACTTTGTGAAAATTCACTTGCTTCTTTAGAGGATGCTTTTTTAAGTGTAACTTTTGTGGTACTATCAAAAGGAACAGTCGGCTTAGCATCTATTAATGTATCCTCAGCGGTAATTGTTATTGTTTTTGAGCCGGTAGTAACATAAATTCCGGCACCACTGTTAGTACTAAATAAATAATTAAGTACAATTGTGTTATCTTTAATTATATAATTACCCATATAGCCATAAGGTGCCGCTGTTCCCATTCTATAATTAAATGTTCCGTTTTCATATAAATACAGATAGTAGTAAGAATTAAATTCATTTCCTTGCGTATCTATCCTTGTTTCACTTGTATATGTATACAATCCTTTAATGTTATCATAAGTATATTCCATCATTTCAGTACTATTGTCATTACCTGTATTTTCACCGCTGTCAGATTTCTCGGTTTCATCCTCTTTTGATATTGTTTTATTACCCTCAGAGTTATCCGATATAGCACCCGACTGAACATCAGCTGGCACCTCAGGTTGCTTGCAAGCGGTAAGTATACACATCAGACATATTACCAATATTATTATTTTTTTCATAAAATTACCTCCTTTACTAACTTTATTATATTATAAGTAAATTTATAGTTCAAGTTACAAAATTGATATTTGGCATTACAGAATTGTAATATTTTGGTAGTACTGCACGCTTATCTTGATTTGCTATATATTTAATCAAAAAATTTTTAAAAAATTTTTTTAACCCTGACAAAAACTGTCAGGGTTAACTTTTATAATTGAGATACAGCCGAGAAAGGAGGGTGTTGATGGACATTGAGGTTATCATTGAACGGCACGAACAGAGAATAAAAACTCTTGAACGTGATATGAGTGCCATGAAAGAGGTGCAGGCGGAGATTCGTTCAATGAACGAAACGCTGGTAACTCTTGCAAACGAATTAAAACATACAAACGAGCATTTAGCAAGGCACGAACGAAAGATAGATGAGATTGATTCAGTCCCGAAGCAGCGAATACAGCAGATTATTACTGCTATTATTGCTGCTCTGGCAGGCGGACTAATCTCAACAATTATCGGGATGATACTCGTTTGAGAAAGGAAAGAGTATGAATTATCAAGATTATATCAAAACAGAACTTTTGATTCTGGTTCCTGTACTGTATTTTATAGGAATCGGACTAAAAAAAAGCAAACTGCCTGATAAGCGAATTCCTGTTGTACTTGGAGTATCTGCCGTTGTTTTATCAACAATTTGGGTAATTTCAACTGCTGATATATCCGGACTGCAAGAAGCTGCATCTGCAATATTTACGGCTGTGACGCAGGGCGTTCTTGTGGCGGGTGCAAGTGTGTACGCGAATCAGCTTTATATTCAGGCAAAAAAGGAGGAATAAAGATGCTTAATATTATTAAAGCATATGCCGCAAAAAATCTTTGTTATATTGCGGCACAAAAAATGGTTCCACAGGGAATAGTGGTTCATTCGACAGGCGCCAATAATCCGTATCTGAAAAGGTATGTGGATGCTCCAAATGAAGTAGGCGTCAATCAGTACGGTAATCATTGGAACACCGATAAGCCCGATGGCAGAAAAGTCTGTGTTCACGCTTTTATAGGTTACGATAAGGATGAAAATATCCGTGTTGCAGAAATTTTACCGCTTGATATTTGCTGTTGGGGTGTGGGTAAAGGCTCAAAGGGTAGTTATAATTACGATCCCTCATATATTCAGTTCGAGATTTGTGAGGACAATCTTACCGATAAGACCTATTATGAAAAAGTATTTACTGTTGCTGCGCAATACTGTGCTGAACTTTGTAAAAAATATAGTATCAGCGTTGATAAGATTGTAGGACATTGTGAAGCTTATCGTTTGGGTTATGGCAGTAATCATTCCGATCCTGAGCATTGGATGAAAAAATTTGGTGAAACAATGGATGATTTTAGATATAGAGTTTCTGAGATTCTGAAAAGTATTGAAGTAAAGAAAGAGAATAAAGAGGATGCTACTATTGAAAATACGTCAATTGAAAAGGGCGATTTGGTAAAAATCGCGGATGATGCCATTTATTTTAATGGAGGTTCTGTTCCTAAATGGGTTAAAAATCAAAATTGGTATGTAAAAGAGAAACCCAATGGAGACAGAGTTGTTATTGATAAAAACGAAGGCGGCACTAACTCAATTTGCAGTCCAATTAACAAAAAATATTTAACTATCGTAAAAAAATCAAGTGAAAATCTTGATTCTAATAATACACAAGTGCCATATCTGGCAAAGGTTACGGTAGAGTGTTTAAATATTCGTAATGTACCATCAATAGATGGGGTGGTAGTTAGCTGCATAACCGATAGAGGAGTTTACACAATAGTTCAAGAGGCTATAGATAAAAGCGGTAAAAAATGGGGTAGACTTAAATCGGGAATTGGTTGGATTTGTCTTGACTATGTAAAAAACTTTAACTAACAAGAGGGCTCCCTTCAAATATAATTTGAGGGGAGCTTAACGAAAAAGGAGAAAGCGGAATGCAAACAATAATAATTTTCATCAATTTGATTTTATCAATAATTGGTTATTTATCTATTAATTTAAAAACATGTAGTAAAGAAAAACAGATGTATGATAGTGTTAAAAAGGT
>JAZRKE010000043.1:0-8626 GCA_045646145.1 Acutalibacteraceae bacterium
CTGACCGTCTCTTGTTCCGCTTCTTCCCTCAAAATTACGATTAAAGGTGCGAAGTGATACACCTGCAGAATTCGGCGAAAAGCCCATACCGATACATGGTCCGCAAGCACACTCGAGCAGTCTTGCACCCGAGGCTAAAATATCAGACAACGCACCGCAATCGGAAAGCATTGAAAGCACCTGTTTAGAGCCTGGGGACACCGAAAGGCTGACAGAGGGCTGAATAACCTTACCTTTGAGCATTGCTGCTACCTTTAACATATCAAAAAGAGAGGAATTGGTACAAGAGCCTATGCAGACCTGGTCAACCTTGACACCCTTAAGACTTTCTACCGTTACTACGTTATCGGGGCTATGCGGACAGGCAATTAAAGGCTTTAACTCTGATAAGTTAATATCGATAATTCTGTCATACTCTGCGTCGGCATCGCTTGAAAGGGCTACATAGTCCTCTTCTCTGCCCTGAGCCTTTAAGAATTCGTATGTAATTTCATCAGACGGGAAAATTGAGGTTGTCGCACCGAGCTCGGTGCCCATATTGGTAATGGTGGCGCGTTCAGGCACGGACAGTGTTTTAACGCCCTCTCCACCCCATTCAATTATAGCGCCTACGCCGCCTTTAACCGATAAAATTCTAAGTATCTCCAGACTTACATCCTTAGATGTTACAAAGGGACGAAGCTTACCCGTTAAATTCACCTTGAACATTTTAGGCATTGTGATATAGTAAGCGCCGCCGCCCATTGCTACGGCAACGTCAAGTCCGCCCGCACCGAAAGCGAGCATACCTATACCGCCGCCTGTTGGTGTATGGCTATCAGAACCTATTAGGGTTTTACCGGGTATGCCAAAACGCTCGAGATGTACCTGATGGCAAATACCGTTACCGGGACGAGAAAAATAAAGTCCGTGTTTTTTTGCAACGCTCTGAATATAGCGGTGGTCATCGGCATTCTCAAAGCCCGACTGTAAAGTATTATGGTCGATATAAGCAACACTTTTTTCGGTTTTTACACGATCGATCCCCATAGTTTCAAACTCTAAGTATGCCATAGTTCCCGTGGCATCCTGAGTTAAGGTCTGATCAATTCTAAGAGCTATTTCCTGCCCTACTATCATTTCGCCCTCAATAAGATGTGCTTTAATAATTTTCTGTGCTATAGTTAAACCCATTTTCTATTCCTCACTTAAAATACTCTGTTTGGCATTAGCGACATGTTTGCTTACAAGCTCTATCGCCTTTTTAATATCCTTTTCTTCGATAGCCTTTAAAATCTCCTTATGCTCTTCAATTGATTTTTCGGCTCTGCCTGAGTGCTCTATTGAAGCCTTGCGGAATTTTACTACCTTACGGTGAAGCGGCACCAAGGTTTCCTCTAAGATGTGGCTTCCGCAATTATGGTAAATTGCCTCATGGAACTCGCTATCCTTACTGCTGATATTTGAAAAGTCCTTACGCGTTCCGTAAAACTCCTGAACATCGACAATATCACGGAGAATTTTTAATGTATCTTCGGTCATATTTTCAATAAATCGTGTAATAGCCATGGCTTCAAGAGGCATGCGTATAGCGTAAATATCTATAAGGTCCTCTTTGGAAATACCGAGCACTATCGTACCTCTTTGGGTTTCCTTAATTAGTTTTTCCTGAGCAAGACGGCGGAGTGCCTCTCTGACGGGTGTACGGCTGACACCTAACTCCTCCGATAGCTTAGTTTCGGTTAAAACCTCGCCGTATGAATATTTACCCGTTAAAATATCCTTCTCTAACTTTTCAAAAATCTGGTCTGCAAGGGAAATACTTCTATGCTGATACATAATTCACCTCTCCTTAAAACATTCCGCCCGAAAGCTCAGATATTTTACATTCAAGCTCGTGCGGAGTCAGGGCGGTCTGTCTGCCGTCCTCATACTCTTTATCTATCCACTCTTTTAAGGTGATAACTATCGGGTCACGTTTGGATAACTGGTCGGCGCCCTTCAAATTATAATTCTGATTAATCCAATAGGCTATACCTGCAAGACCGCTTGTTTTACTTACCATTACCGAAGCGGGTTTGCTAAGCAACTTATCAGTATCGAAAATATTATAAATTTCCTCATCCTTTAAAAGTCCGTCAGCGTGTATACCTGCCTTCGTTACATTAAAACTCTTTCCTACAAAGGGTGTCATAGGTGGAATTGTGTAGCCGATTTCATTTTTAAAGTAATCAGCAATTTCGGTAATTACCGTGGGGTCCATACCGTCCATTGAGCCACGAAGAGAAGCATACTCAAACACCATTGCTTCAAGCGGAACGTTACCTGTACGCTCTCCGATACCGAGCAGTGAGCAGTTAACGGCGCTGGCACCATAAAGCCACGCTGTTGAGGCATTGGAAACGGCCTTATAGAAATCGTTATGACCGTGCCATTCGAGCATCTCACTCGGAACGTCGGAATAATGCTGAAGTCCATAGATAATACCCGGTACGCTTCTCGGCAGTGCTACCTCTGTATAGGGTACACCGTAGCCCATAGTGTCACATGCGCGTATTTTAACAGGAATTCCTGCATCGCGGGATAACTTCATAAGTTCATTTACAAAGGGCACAACAAAGCCATAAAAATCAGCTCTTGTTATATCCTCTAAATGACAGCGCGGCATTACTCCTGCCTCAAAAGCATCTGCAACCGCGGATAAATAAATATCCATAGCCTGTTTACGGGTTTTACCTAGTTTTTTGAATATGTGATAATCACTGCAAGAAACTAAAATTCCCGTTTCTCTTATTCCTAAATCACGAACAAGCTTAAAATCTTCTTTGCTCGCCCTTATCCAGGTTGTGATTTCGGGGAATTTGAGCCCTAAATCCATACATTTGTCAATAGCTTCCCTATCCTTTTTGCTGTATACAAAAAATTCGGTCTGACGAATAATCCCATAAGGTCCGCCAAGTTTTGAAAGCAGTTTATAGATATTAACTATTTGCTCAACGCTATATGGCTCTACCGACTGCTGTCCGTCACGAAGTGAAGTATCGGTAATCCAGATTTCCTCAGGCATACCCATAGGCACTCTGCGATGGTTAAAAGCTACCTTCGGCACATCGGTATAAGGGTACACATCACGATAAAGATTAGGCTCAGGAATATCCTGAAGGCTGTATTTATAGGATTTCTGCTCAAGCAAATTTGATTTTTTTGAAATTTCAAGCATACTAAAATCCCCTTTCGCTGTTTTATTGTATACAATTATACAAGTACACTTGTATAAAGTCAATACAAAACCTAAAAAAATCCGCCTGAAAGGCGGATTTTTATTTCAATTTAAGCATTTTTGCAATTTTTCTGTGAAGTCTGTAAAGATAGAGGTTTGCAACACGCACAAGCACTATATCGTAAAGGTAAAAGGTTATATTCGCAAGAAGCAACAAAGCTATTAAAAATACTTTGCCAGATGCCTGAATATCTGCCATATAAATTCCAAATATACCTGCCAGTAGCCCATATACCGCAAAAACCGCAAGATTGAATACGGTGAATTTTAAAATATACTGAACCAACATATTTTTTATTCGTTCTATATGGGATTTCAAAATCGGATAATAGCCTAAAAACAGAACAAACATAAGCCGTGCCTCAGGCTCGGCTAGGAGACAGGCTAATATACTCATTACAGCATATGTTCCCCACGCCCATTTAGCATCTATTTCAATAAGAACTATTAACATAATAAGTCCTGCAATAGCCGGCACGGCGTAGGTAAAATACGGAAAATAACTGAGCCACATAAAAGCCGTTCCGAGTGCTGCCATAAGCGCACAGAAGGCAATTTTAACGGTATTCTTCATAAATTATTACCTATTAGCAGCAAGGAACCAAATCGCCGCCACACATTTCACAGCAACAGTCAGCAATGCAAAGAGAAGTGCAAGGGTCGCAGCTTACACAACCTCCCATATTAGGACTACTGGTATACGGATTGTACCGTCTGCCCGACTGCCTTGAAATTCGGTTGAAAGCCTCGCGGTATTCAGGATTATTAGGTTCCATTCTGCAGGCGGTTGAGAAGCTCGAATATGCTCCTTCAAACCAGCCGCGCTTATAAAGCACCGAACCGTTTAAAAAATACCACTCGGCTGTGCGATTTGCTACAGGTACGCCGTCAAGCAACTCCTGAGCTTCCTCAAGTCGTGCCGAGAAAACAAGCTGACGGATATGGGCAAACTCGCCACTGCCTGTAGTATATCCACTCTTTGAACCACCTTTTCCCGAACGTCGAGAATTCATAATGGCATCATACGCTTCGTTTATCTCCTGCATTTTTTCGTGGGCCAAGTCTGAGAGTGGATTATCGGCATAATTATCGGGGTGATACTTACGCGCCAGTTCTCTGTAAGCCTTTTTAACTTCTTCATCGGTGGCATTTTTATCCACACCTAAAACTACATACGGGTCGTTCATTTATTTAACTCCTTTTTAAAGGTATCCTCAAGTCCTAAACAAATTATATTGCCCAGGATATTTTTAAATTTACATATTTTTAAAAGTTCAAATGCATTTACTGCTTCGTTAATCGAAAAATACAACTGACGCTCGGCAAGAGCATATGCATCTTTCCTATTCTTTATTGGATTATATGCACCGCTTTTTTTATCCTTCTCTATGTCTGCAGCAGCGTCCAAAATATAGATATATCTGCCCATACAATATCCGAGTCTATCCAAAATGCGTTTTTGAGCATCGTCCTCAGAGCACATTTTAAAAAGTGAGGCGAGCATTTTAGCCGTTGGTTCAGCAGCTTTATCTATATCCTGAGTGTTTTCCCTTTCAACTACCTGCTGCCAAGCATCGTAATTTGAGAAGAGTTCATCTATCTGTGGATATTTTGCTCTGGATTTCTTGTAATTCGCTTTAAACATCGGTTTCAGCGGCAAATATTTTAGCCTTTTAATACCCTTTTCATCCCTTAAATTATCAAGCAGTTTATAATACAAAAGCATTATGGCAGCGGAAGACGAAAATTCAAATTCCTCGCCCGAAATTTCACAATAATTGCACTTTTTAATGGGATTAAAGGGACATCTACCCTGTTTTGTGGGACAGTCTGAATTATTTAATGAAGAATATAAAAGCGCTAAAAATACAAATTCGTAATTCAGGGTAAATCGGGCAAAAACACCGTAGCTTTTGCCGAGTTTTTTACACATTGAGCAATAAAAAGAGCGATACAGTTCGTATTCCTTCATTCTCATTTCGGGTTTATAAGGCTTTATATATCCGAACAAAACACCACTCCTCTCACTTACATTTTATACATTCAGGCAGTAAATTGGTGAATATAGTGTAAATTATTTTAAAATTGCTTTTAAAAATCTGCCTGTATGCGATTTTTTAATTTTGGCGACCTCTTCAGGTGTGCCTGCGGCAATAACCTGCCCACCCTTATTACCCCCCTCGGGCCCTAAATCTATAATATAATCAGCAGTTTTTATAACGTCTAAATTGTGTTCAATTACAATCACGGTGTTACCGCACTCAACCAAGCGCTGTAAAACCTCAATTAGCATATGGACGTCGTAGGAATGAAGACCTGTTGTGGGCTCATCAAGGATATAAATGGTTTTGCCGGTGCCACGCTTTGATAGCTCGGTTGCAAGTTTTACGCGCTGAGCCTCTCCGCCCGATAGTGTTGTCGCAGGCTGACCGATTTTGATATAACCAAGCCCTACATCAAAAAGTGTCTGGAGTTTGCGCTGAATTTTTGGTACGGCTGAAAAGAATTCTAGCCCCTCCTCAACCGTCATTTCCAATACCTCATAGATGTTTTTCCCTTTATAGCGTACATCAAGGGTTTCACGGTTATACCGTCTGCCCTCACACACTTCACATGGAACATAAATATCGGGTAAAAAGTGCATTTCTATTTTTAGAATACCGTCGCCCTCACAGGCTTCGCATCTGCCACCCTTAACATTAAAGGAAAATCTGCCTGCGGTAAAGCCCTTTGATTTAGCATCCTTGGTCTGAGCAAAAAGTTCGCGGATATCACCGAATACACCTGTATAGGTCGCAGGATTTGACCTTGGTGTTCTACCTATCGGAGACTGGTCAATATCTATGATTTTATCAAGATTCTCATAGCCTGTAATCTCTTTAAATTTTCCCGGAAATGTCTTAGCTCGGTTGAGCTTATGAGATAGGAACTTTTGTAAAATCTCATTAATTAACGAAGACTTACCCGATCCCGAAACTCCTGTTACACAGGTAAAGGTGCCGAGCGGAAGCTTAACATCAATATTTTTAAGGTTGTTTTCGGCAGCACCCTTAACTTCAAGAAATGCTCCGCTACCCTTTCTTCTTTCCTTTGGAACGGGGATTTCCCGTCTGCCCGAAAGATAATCGGCAGTAAGAGAATTTTTGCAGTTTTTAAGCTCGTCCACAGTGCCCGAGAATACAACCTCGCCGCCGTGAATTCCTGCTCCTGCGCCAATATCAACAACATAGTCGGCTGAACGGATGGTGTCCTCATCGTGCTCAACAACTATTAGTGTGTTGCCTAAATCCCTTAAATGCTTGAGTGTTTCGATTAGCTTTTCATTATCCCTCTGATGAAGACCAATACTTGGCTCATCAAGAATATAAAGCACGCCCGTAAGACCCGAGCCTATCTGCGTTGCCAAACGAATACGCTGACTTTCTCCTCCCGATAAGGTGCCCGACTCTCTGCCGAGGGTTAAATATTCAAGGCCTACGCTTTTAAGGAAATTAAGTCTTGCCTTAATCTCCTTAATAATGGGATGGGCTATCTGGGCCTTAAAATCGCTGAATTCAAGGTTTTCCATAAATTCAATTAAATCGTCAACCGAAAGTTCACAAATTTCGTGAATGTTTTTATTACCTACCGTTACGGCGAGCACCTCGGATTTAAGGCGAGTCCCCTTACAGTCGGGACAGTTACACTCGTTCATATAGCCCTCAATTTCACGGCGGGCATAGTCGCTTTTAGAATCCCGGTAGCGCCTTTCAAGGTTATTAACAATACCCTCAAAATCAGAATAGAACTCTCCGCCGCCCCAATTCTCAGTTCGGTGCAGCTTAATCTTTTGACCCTTGGTGCCGTAAAGAAGCATTTCCTTAGCTTCTTCAGATAAATCCTTATATGGTGTGTTTATGTCAAAGCCTAAATGCTCGGAAATACCCTTATAATACATTGAGGCAATAGCACCCTGATTTGGATAAAACCAAGAGTTTACACCCCAACCCGATGCCCTTATAGCGCCGTCGACAATAGATTTGGTTTCGTCGGCAATAATAAGGCGCGGGTCAACCTTCATAAATTTACCGATACCCGTACAGGTAGGACAGGCACCTACAGGACTGTTAAAGGAAAATAGTGTCGGTGTAATTTCAGGCAGAGATACGTTATGCTCATCACAGGCATAGTTCTGCGAATAGGTAAGCGTTTCGGAACCGAAAACGTCAATGTTTATAATACCACCTGTAAGTGAAGCGGCAGTTTCAATACTACCTGCAAGACGGCTTTTAATATCGGTCTTCACAACAAGTCTGTCAACAATTATATCGATATAATGCTTTTTGTTCTTTTCAAGCTTGATTTCCTCGGATAAATCGTATAGATTTCCGTCAATTCTGACCCTCACATAGCCCGATTTGCGAGCCTGCTCAAGCTCCTTTTGGTATTCGCCCTTTCTGCCCCTTACAATAGGCGCCATAACCTGAATTCGAGTGCCCTCTTGGAGCTTAATTACACTATCAACTATCTGATCGGTGGTTTGTTGGGAAATCTCTTTATTACATATGGGGCAATGCGGAACTCCAACACGCGCATATAAAAGACGAAGATAATCGTAAATCTCGGTTATTGTTCCAACGGTTGAACGGGGGTTTTTAGAGGTGGTTTTCTGATCGATAGAAATAGCGGGAGAAAGCCCTTCTATAGACTCAACATCGGGCTTTTCCATCTGACCTAAGAACATACGAGCATATGAAGACAACGACTCAACATAACGACGCTGTCCCTCGGCATAGATAGTATCAAAAGCTAATGACGATTTACCCGAGCCTGAAAGACCTGTGAAGACCACAAGCTTGTCCCTCGGGATTGTTAAATCAATATTTTTAAGGTTGTTAGCCTTAGCTCCCTTAATTTTAATTTCAGTTAATGCCATCTAAAAACCCTCACATAAATATATATTCCTTTATATTTTAACCTTTTTTATTTTAAAAGTAAACAATTTTGTCGAAAATAAGTTTATTTCATTTTTTCTTCATATCTTGGACAGTTAATATTTTCACACTCTAAACAATGCTTTTTCCATCTAAATACGGTGCAACATAAGAGATAATCGCATTCATCACAACAACACTCAATAATATTTCCGTTGCTATCCTTATGCTCGCCGTTTCCAAGACAGTCCTTTCCTCTGTTACCTGGTGTTAATTCAACTCCTGTAATATCAATAATCATACTCTACCTCCCAAAAATATTTAGTATACTTGTTTTAAGTATACTAATAACATTATAACACAAAATAATCTTAAAATATACTTAAATTAAGATTTTAAGGTGATTATATATGAGAAATAAAAACAATAAACATTTAGGAATAGAAGTAGAGCC